>JBDNBT010000044.1:0-4552 GCA_039767755.1 Sulfurovum sp. | reverse complement strand
TAAGCTAGCTTCGCCTTGAGCTCTTAATTTTTCATTAGTAGCTTCTTGTTGTTCTATATTAGCTGCAACACCTTTTTTACTGGCTAAAGCAGCTTGAGCAAGTGCGGTAGCACCCCCGGCACTAGCACCCGTAGCTGCCAATGCATCCAATGTATTAGCAAGAGCAATATCTGTTTGCTCTATTTGTATTTCAGCGGCTTGAGTAGCAACACCTAAATTTTCAAATGGATTAGTCATTCTTGAAGTTAAATCTTCAGCAATACTAGAAAGATCACTAACTCCAGCATAAGGATTTATAATTGGCTGCCTACTGTTCTCTAATTCGGTTAATTCTGCTTCAAGCCTACGCTTTTCTCTTGCGGCTCTATTTGCTCTTTTATTTGCGGAACCGGCCCCAAATAAGCTGCCAATTAAACTTACACCTGCTGCTACAACAACGGGCGCTATACCTTTTACAAGCCCATCAACTTCATGGCCATGCCAAACAAGATTTAAAATTTCAATTATTCCTTCCATTTATTTTATTTTAATATGATGATTCAATATATTCCGAAGATACCGCAAATAATTCTTTTGCTTTACCATAGTTTGTAACTGAGTCTGTTGACATTTTTACCGTAACAAAATATCCTTTTATACCACTTAATTGATCGCCATAGATAATCTCACCAGGTGCTGCAATACTATTATTTACTAAATTAGCAAAATATTTGTTTTCTTTTCTATCAAAACCTGCTCTATTTATAGGAGGTGTTAATTGCGATGGGTATTGATTACCAAAATTATCATAAGCACCTTGATTGTAGCTATATACAGCAACTGTTTTATCTTGAGTATTTGTTGTGGAGAAATTCTCAAATTTACCACCTGTATTTACAGAACTAATACCTGTAAAATCTGAAACGTATGAATCTACTTCCCAACCGTTACTTCCTTCGTAATTTATTGTTTTAAATACTTTAGCCATACTTACGTTAGGATTAAATATAAATTTAATCGATGCATCGTAAGTTGTACCATAAAACTGAGCCCTATTAACGTTTTGACTATAATGCAAATATAACCCTGCGTTTTTATTAGCTTGAGTTCCGTTGTCAACAGTATAAAATAAGTTCTTTAAGCTTGTGCCTAAAGCTGGTTTATAATTAAAGAAACTAGTCCAACCTTTTACACTTTCATCAAAAGCTAAAGTTTTATAGTTATCAGTATTAGTAGGTGTAGGAGGAGGTTGCAGTGAAACAACATATTGTTTATTATAAATATCCCACATTCCCACAGCCTTACCTGTGCCTACTTGATAACTGTCTAAAGTGCTAAATTCATCTCTAAAGAAATCAGTCATACCGTAATTAGATATTTCTGTTATTCCATCGGCGGATAATCTTAATACAGCATTTCTATCTTTATCAGTAAAATATTTTCTATAACCATAAACGGCAAAACTTTCTGGGTTTCTGCTAATACCAAATTCTCCAGCATAAGCTCTAACGGGGCCTATAACAACTTGTCCTGTAGTTGTTAACCCAGCGCCTTCTGCGGTATAAATGGCATCTTTGTCTATAAGAGCATTACTAACTTTATTTTCTTGAAATATAATAAGGTTGGTATCTTCAGCATATAATTTTTGTATAGAACCATTAGCAGGATCTAAACTTCTGGTTATTTCTTCACCTACAGAAAACTGATTAGTATTGTTAATACCTGTGGTTGAATTAAATATACCCGAGTATATTAAAGAATTAAATCTTATAGAAGCATTTGGTTCATCTTCAACTAAATATGCTTTAGCTCCATAACCTGCAGCAGTATTGTTATAACCTCCTCTAATTCTAGCCTCTTCTATAACCCAGTTCTTAGTTGTCTGAGCCTCAGCTGTAGAAACATTATTTTGGTCGTAACCACCTATAGCTTGAGGAATACCAAAGGAACCATTCCAAACTGGTTCGTCTGAAACATTTAAAGTCTTTTTTAAAACAAAGCTATTAAAGTATTTTACTTCTATTACTGCTGGCATACGTATTATTATTACTTATTTATTGCGTAAATTACCCTATGATCCTATACCTGATGGGCTTATAGCTGGCTGGGCATCTCCCATTGTTTTTAATCCGTCGGCATTAAAATATGCAGCCCACTTCCTGTTTACATCTAGCTGTCCCTCCGGTAAGTTTGTTCCGCCTCTAGGGAATGAAAAATCATTACCATATTTAGCGTTTATAGAATTATTATCAACCGCTCTATAGCTATACCAACCGCTACTTGCAGGTGGAGTCCACGGCTGAGTTAATTCAACATCTGTATAAAATTTAGTTACATATCTATAAGCCCACTCTCTAGCATACACGGATGTTATTGTGGGAAGCTTGGTAGCCTCAATTGCATTTTGGCTATTTAAGCTACTAACTTGATATTGGAAAACATTTTCAGAACCATATGTTGATGGATAATAAAAATCCCCATATGTTAGTTTAAGACTTATAATTCCATTTTCAGTTTCAAATTTATATGCAGAAGTAACTGGACACAATCCTGTTCCATAACCTAATACAATATCTCCACCCTCACCAGGATCATTAGTATCAAGGCCCCAAGGGTATCTAGCAATTAATCTATAGTCTCCGTATTTAGAAACTGCACTAGTATAAAGCTCTTGTTGACTTTTTCCAATAACAAATACTTTTCTGGCTATTGTAGTTAAAGAATTTGCCGTTAATGTAGGTGATGGAGCAAGTATTGACTCTAAACAATCATTATCATCAATATTTATAGTGCTAGGGGATGTATTAACATCAAATGTACTAAAATCTTCGGCAGCAACATCATCTGTTATAACTCCTGATGTATCAACATCTCCATTAGGATCAGTAGTTACTGCATAATCATTACCCTGCGTACCACCAAATTTTATTTCATTACCTTCAATATCAACAGCTGGCACCCAGTTATTAGGGTAACCAACACCGCTTGTGTCTCTAAATTGTAAATATATTGGGTACATTACAAATGGAAAAGTATTTATATAAGCTCCATTATTCCAACTAAATTGATCTAATTGTAATTCTAAAGCTATAAATGCAGTACCTTGAGATAATCCTCCTGTACCATTATATGCGCCTGCTGATTCTATATTAGAATTTTTAAATGTCCACCCAGTACAATCAGGCGCGGATAAAGAAACATTACTACTAGTTGTAGATAAAACTAACCCTGGATATGGCGCTCTTATATCTACTGTACCAAAAGCTGAGCCAGGTAAAGGTGTTGATGTTAGTGCATTAGTATTATCATCTACCCAGTAAACAGCACCTGAATCACCAGAGCCTGTTGATAAAGAATAATTTTGTCTCGAACCAAATCCGTCATTAATAGGTATTTCTCCAAAAACAACATTACTTGTAATAGTATCAGTTAAACCACCCGCGTCTTGAACAGTTATTGTTAATGTGTATTTACCAAACAATTCTTCAGAAACATTTAAATTTCCAGTAGTAGATTCAATTGACATTTCAGGCGGGTTACCCGTAATGCTCCATGTTAAATTTTCAGTGTTTAATGTTGGACTAGCCGTACCATTTACTGCAGTATATGTAAATACTGGATTTGGCGCAAGTGGATCTAAATTTACAGTAGTGCCGTTTGTTATTGTAGGGGCAACATTTTCTAAACTTTGTATTAAATTAGCAACTACTTTATTATTTTGAGTCTTTTCAAAAAAGATAAAATAATAAACTTCGTTTACCGCTGCACCAGGACCATAATAAAAATAATCTGTAGTTTTTATTTCATATGTATCGTAAGTTGATGGGTCTAATGGATTATAAGCCCCAGAGGCGGGTATTTTAATTAAGCTAAACTTGCTTATAGTATTACCATTTATATCTGTTACAGACATGCCTAAATCGCTTGTAACTAACGGCTCTTGAGGTGTTTCGTTTTCACCCGCTTCATCTATAGGCGCAAACCTTCCAGCTATAGAATCTCCTATAGCACTAGCTTCAGTTAAGCTCCATGTAAATCCAAATAATCCCGCTACCTCATTAGTACCCGTGTTAATAGCTTCATTAAGTTCTGATATTAAACCAGCTGTTGAAGTTTCCCAAAATATTTCAAGTCTTGAAACAACAGGCTCAGTTTCATAAATACCTAATAAAAAATTATATGACCCAGAAGCAACAGGCAAAGATCCTATCGGGTTATTAGTATTACCTTGAGCTATTCTAGCTAAATATGGATTAGACTCAGTTTGATAAATATCAACATAAGTGCCAGCAGTAGGAATAATGTTAGTTTCTTCCCCAATTGTATTAACTGTATCAGAAGATGGTAATTTTGTAGTAGCAGTAGTGGGGGTTATACTATTTACTTGACCTGGATAATATTGTTGATTATAGGTGGGCGCTGTGCTCCTGTCAGGTGTTACTCTACCAAAAAGCTGTACGCTACTTCTATATTGTTTTTGATCTGGACCAACCTCAACAAGATCTCTAGGTACTTTGTTGATATTATCATTTATAAGAGTTACAAATGCTGTTGTATTTTGCGGATCTGCAGG
>JBDNBT010000043.1:0-6601 GCA_039767755.1 Sulfurovum sp. | reverse complement strand
TTTGACTTTAGCGTCTAAGAAACCTTTTTCAAAATAAAGTTCATTAATTCTTCTTGCATCATATTGCAGTTGGTCAATTTTAACTTCACCATCATTTTGTCCAAAAAACCAAGAAGCAAATTCTTTAGGCTTGTTGGCAGAAACAGTATCAAAGTCATCTTGTTCTAACTCATTTGCACCATAATATTTTGCATCTGTAATAACAATAGTTTCACCTTTGTTAACAGAAAAAGTTACTTTTAAAGATCGTTCGTTTACTTCTTCAATTTCAGCTTCTACAACTGAGTTAATGTATCCTTCACTTTCTAATAAGTCTAATAAAACTTGTTTAGCATTTTCAATTTTAGCTTTAGTATATAATGAACCTTTATCAAGTTTCATTGCTTTTCTTATAGCGGCTAATTCTTCTTCCCTTTGTTTATAGCCCTCAATTTCAACAGCTACAACAGAAGGTTTTTCAGTAAATTCTAGTGTAATATTTCCATTTTCATTATAAAATTTGATGTCGTCAAAGTAACCAAAAGTATAAAACTTTTTTAATGCTTTATTTAGTTTGTCAAAGTTTAGTTCATCAGATACTTTCATATCTAAAGTTTCATTTACAACATCAGGAGAAATTGTAGTTAAATTTTTTAAATCAATAGATTTTATAGTTTGTGAATATAATGCTGTTGAGCATACAAGAGAAAGTAGTAATAAATTCTTTTTCACGATAATCCTTAAAACTTCTTATTTTTGATCTAGAATATATCTAATTTTGGTTTATATAATTATTAACATAATAAGAAGATATGGTATATTACAATTTTTAAGTAAACAGAAATATACAAATAATTAATGACATGTAAAAATATAAATTAAATCTACATTTTATATATCTAGTAACTTACAAATACAAAGTTGAGTTATCCTTTTAAAGCTTTTCTCATAGCATTAATCACACTTTCATCGGCTTTTGAGTTAGTAAAATACTCAAAGGCTAACACACCTTGAAATAAAAGCATATCTTCACCGTCTTTAATCTCACAGTTATTTTCACTTGCTAAGGATAAAAATGGTGTGATTTTTCCGTAGACGCAATCAAAGGCAAATGATGCGTTTTTTATTACAGGTGCAAGTATTTCAATTGGAGCAGGTAAATATTCATCTTTTAATCCAGCACTAGTAGAGTTTACAACTAAGTCAAAATCTTGTGTTTCAAACTCATCCCAAGTTGAGCATTTTATGTTTTCATTTTTAAAAAACTCAAGTTTTCCTGAACTTCTATTTAAAACAGTTACATTTATATTTTTTTCTTGTAAAGCTAGTGCTATGGCTTTAGCAGTACCACCTGCACCTAATAATAGTACATTTTTAACTTCACCAAAAGAAGCAATTGCTTTTATAAAACCAGGAGCATCCGTATTATAAGCTATAACTTCTCCATCTTTTTTGATGTATGTGTTTACTGCTTTTATTTTGTTTGCTAATCCTTCTACTTTATCAGCGTTATTGTAAGCATGCTCTTTATGGGGTACTGTTATGTTTGCACCTAAATATTCGTTTAAGTTAAATATATCTTTTATTGTTTCACCGTTTTCAAGGTGATGTTTGATGTATTTTGCATCAAAGTTTATGTGCTTTAGTCCTGCATTTTGCATTTGAGGAGATTTTGAGTGGGCCACTGGATTACCAAAAATAGCTATTAAGTTTTTTGTCGTAAGTTTAGCAATGATTTGAAAAACAGGGTATTTTGTATCATTTCTTTCATCTGTATGTACAACAGATGCTTCTATTATTTCAAAGCCGTGGTTCTCAATAATATTAGAGAGTTCTTTTATGTCAAAACCAAAGTGTTCAACACCGTCATTATTGTGTTTTTTGTGGAAAGTTCCATCTTCATTTTCAAGGTCATTTATACATAAATATCCACCTATTTTTAAAGACTCTTTACATTTTCTTATGAACATATTTGTATCTTTTATATGATGAAGTGTCATTGATGTTGCTATTACATCATACTCATTTTTTGGTAGGTCCTGTTCGTTTATGTTGTGCTTTATTGCTTTTACATTTTTGTAGTTTAATTCTTTAGCTTTTTCATTAAATTTATCAACCATACCTTGAGAGTTATCCATTCCAACTACATTGTGATTGGCATTACTTAAACCAAATGCTATTAAACCTGTACCACATCCATAATCGAGTATTTTGAAATCTTCTTTTAATTGTATTCTTTCATTTATGTTGTTTACACAAGTTTTAGCTATGGCTACGCTTGAGGGTTTAGAATCCCAAGATTTCGCCGCTTCATCAAATCTATTCAAAATTAAGTTCCTTAAAGAAATTTTGGCTAAATTATAGCAAAAGCAATAAAAATAGAAATTAAAGATCAAGCCATGAATAAAATAAAATACTATTTTACAAATAAAAGTGATGGGAATTTAGCATATCATGTAAATGATGATATAAAAAATGTAAATAAAAACAGAGAAAAATTAGCCATAAAATTAGGTTTTAAAAATCAAGATTTAGTTTATATGAATCAAGTTCATGGAAATAAAGTAATAGTAGTAAATGAAAACTCAAATAAACTAATAGAAAACTGTGATGCAATAATAACAGCATCAAAAAACTTGCCTTTAATGGTAATGGTAGCAGATTGTATACCTATATTAATGTTTGATGAAAACAAAGAAGTAATTGCTGCTATTCATGCTGGTAGAAATTCTACTTTTTTAAAAATAGCACAGATCACAGCACAAAAGATGATTAGTGAGTTTAATTGTGAAGCATCAAATTTAAAAGTAATTATGGGTCCAAGTATTAAAAAGTGTTGTTATGAAGTTAGTGATGAGTTGGCTTTAATAGTAGAGTCATCATTTGGAAAAGAGTTTGTAAAAAATAGATACATCGATCTTCAAGGTATAAATAAAATGCTTTTAGAAAACATAGGTGTAAAAGATATACAAATAAGTGATATATGTACGAAATGTTCAAATAAACCTTATTTTTCATATAGACAAGACAAATCGTGTGGAAGATTTGCAGGTGTAATATGGCAATGATTTAACAAATAGCCTGTATCAATATTACAATCATAGTGATATAATCAGTTATTACTGTAAAAGGAATAACAATGAAAGTACTACTTACAGGTTCAACAGGTTATATCGGTAGAAGACTAAAACAACTTTTAGAAGAAAATGAAGATATTCAAATAAGGTTATTAGTTAGAAATAAAAACAGATTTCCACCCCAAAAAAATAAGAACATTGAGATTGTAGAAGGTGATACTTTAAACAAAGACTCACTAATCAAAGCTTTAGAAGGCATTGATACTGCATATTATCTAGTTCATTCTTTAAACTCAAAAGACTACAAAAACTTAGATAAACAATCAGCAAAAAACTTTATAGATGCTTGTGAAATAAATAATGTTAAAAGAGTTATTTATTTAGGAGGACTTGGAGTTAAAAACGATAATACAAGTGAACATTTATTAAGTAGAATAGAAACTGGTGAAGTTTTAAGTTCTAGTAAAAAAGTTCAGACTATATGGATTAGAGCAGGAGTTATTATAGGTTCTGGGAGTACAAGTTTTGAGATTATTAGAAATCTAACTGAAAAACTTCCAATAATGACTACCCCAAAATGGGTGTTTACTAAAGCTCAACCAGTTGCTGTTAGGGATGTATTATCTTATTTATATGATAGCTTGTACTTAAAAGAACAAGATAATCTAGTAGTAGATATAGGAAGTGAGCAACTAACATATGAAGAGATGATGTTAAAGACAGCTAAAGTTTTAGGTTTAAATAGATTAATTATTCCTTTGCCTTTTTTATCTATAAATCTTTCATCTTATTGGTTAAATCTTTTTACACCTGTAAATTTTGTAGTTGCAAAAGCTTTAATTGAAGGTTTAAAATCAGAAGTAATAATACAAAATGACAACGCAGTAAAATACTTTCCACAAATTAAACCCATAAGCTATGAACAAGCTGTTAGTAAAGCAATTGAACAAATACAAAATAATCAAGTATTTTCAAGATGGAGTGACAACGCAGGAACTATTTGGGATAAAGATCATTCTAAAGGAATAGCAAACGCCTTATACTTAGATAGAAAAGAAAGATCAATTAAAAACTATGATAAAGAGCATATTTATAAAAGTTTTATGAGTATTGGTGGTAAAAACGGTTGGTTTAAATATGACTTTTTATGGGTTATTAGAGGAGTATTTGATCAACTTTTAGGTGGATATGGTTTAAAAAGGGGAAGAAGACATCCTCAAAACCTAAGAATAGGGGAAAGCTTAGACTTTTGGAAAGTAGTTGATATAAAACCAAATGAGAGATTATTACTTTTTGCTCAAATGAAAGTACCAGGTGAAGCTTGGCTTGAGTTTAAAATTGAAAATGACAAACTAATTCAAAGTGCATATTTTTATCCAAAAGGTGTAATTGGAAGATTATATTGGTTTGCTTTAGTTCCTATTCATTATTTAGTTTTTAATGATATGATTGATTCAATTATAAGAAATTCAAAAGATTATAAATAATACATTATAAATAAATCTTATACATTAGTGATATTATTGGATATAAAAATTTATTTTATATCCAAAAAATGTTATTTAATCCTATTTAAAACTTAAATTAAACTTATTAAAATAATTAATTCTAAAATTCAACAAAATTTAAACATAAATGGTTACTATTTCATACAATTTATAAGATTTATAACATTTAAGGAAAGTATGATGAGTAAAAAAGTTACAAAAAATGAAGCATTAGACTATCATAGAGTACCAAGTCCAGGTAAAGTTGCAATTGCAACTACTACAAGATTAGAATCTCAAAGAGATCTATCTTTAGCATACTCTCCAGGGGTAGCATTCCCTTGTGAAG
The DNA here is from genome assembly GCA_039767755.1 of Sulfurovum sp. Classification (GTDB taxonomy): domain Bacteria; phylum Campylobacterota; class Campylobacteria; order Campylobacterales; family Arcobacteraceae; genus JALRJW01. Next base: position 1,709 of record JBDNBT010000043.1, on the reverse strand, counting down.
AGATAGCAAAAGATAAAGAATTAGCATATGAATATACAGCTAAAAGGAACCTAGTAGCGGTTATTTCAAATGGTACAGCTGTTTTAGGATTAGGTAATATTGGAGCTGCTGCTTCAAAGCCTGTAATGGAAGGAAAAGCAGTTTTATTTAAAAAATTTGCTGCTGTTGATTCATTTGATATTGAAGTAGATGAAGAAGATGTTGATAAATTTTGTCAGATTGTAAAAGCAATAGCTCCTACTTTTGGTGGAATTAATTTAGAAGACATTAAAGCACCTGAGTGTTTTGAAATTGAAAGAAGATTAATTGAAGAATTAGATATTCCTGTTATGCATGATGACCAACATGGAACTGCTATTATTACAACTGCTGCTTTAATTAATGCAGCTGAAATTCTTAAAAAGAATCCAGAAGAAATGAAAATAGTAGTAGTAGGTGCTGGTGCTTCTGCTTCGTCTTGTTCTAATATGTATAAAGAATTAGGTGTAAAAAACTTAATTATGTGTGATTCTAAAGGTGTTATTCATAAAGGAAGAACAGATTTAAATGAGTATAAAGCTAGTTTTGCAATAGATGGAGCTTTAAGTATGGAAGAAGCATTTACAAATGCTGATATGGTATTAGGTTTATCAAGACCTGGTTCATTTACAAAAGAGCATGTAGCTTTAATGAGTGAAGAGCCTATTGTGTTTACCTTAGCAAATCCAACACCTGAACTTTTCCCTGATGAGGTTAAAGAGATTAAACCAAAAGCTATTATTGGTACAGGTAGATCTGATTATCCAAACCAAGTAAACAATGTATTAGGATTCCCTTTTATTTTTAGAGGTGCATTAGATGTACAAACTAAAAAAATCAATATGGAAATGAAAATGGCAGCAGCATATGCTATTGCTAATTTAGCTAAAGAAGATATTTATCCTGAATTAAAAGTATTATTTGGTGATTTATCATTTGGTAGAGATTACTTAATTCCTGTTCCTTTTGATAAAAGACTTATGGTAGAAGTTTCTGCAGCAGTTGCAAATGCAGCGGTTGAATCTGGTGTAGCTAGAGTTACTGAGTTTGATTTAAAAAATTATAAAGAAAAATTAAAACTTCAATTAGATGCATAGCATTAAAATTATCTATTAATTTAATAAATGGTATTATTCCCAATAAATTTTACTAAAAACGGGAATAATTACCAATATGCAAGAATATACACTTTTAATAGACGCAGAAGACTCAAAGGGACTAGTTTATAACATCTCTAAAGTTCTTTTTGCAAATAACTTAAATATAGAAAAAAATGCCGAATACGTAGATGAAGAAACTAAAAAGTTCTTTATGAGAACAGTTATCTCAGGAAACGTAAACGCAGACTTACTTTTAAAAGAAATCAAAGAAGCTTTACCAAATACAGCTCAAATTAAATTAAATAAAAACGCAAAAAAAGATGTTGTTATTTTAGCTACAAAAGAGACTCATGTTTTAGGAGACTTATTAATTAGGTATGCAGATGGTGAATTAAATGCAAACATAAAAGCTGTAATTGCAAATCACGAAAACTTACAAAACTTAGTAGAAAAATTCGATATTCCATTTACTTGTATTAGTGCAGAAGGATTATCTAGAGAAGATCACGAAGACAAGATGATTGCTAAAATAAATGAATATGAACCTGAGGTTATTGTTTTAGCTAAATATATGAGAATTCTTACTCCTAA
>JBDNBT010000042.1:0-4837 GCA_039767755.1 Sulfurovum sp. | reverse complement strand
TTGAAGTGGTCGGGGCGAGAGGATTCGAACCTCCGGCCCCCTGGTCCCAAACCAGGTGCGCTAACCAGACTGCGCTACGCCCCGAACTTTTAAAGAATTGGATTATAGTTTTATTAACATTAAATCTATATTAAATTTAAAATAAATTTGTCTTTTCAATTAAAATATCATCATGATTAACAAATCTACCACATCTTTTACCATCTAGTTTTCTACAGATATTTTGCCATACTTTATCATGACCCTTATTTTCGTTAGAAAAATGACCAATTGCAAAGGTCACTGCATGGGCATATTCATGGGGAATTACATCATCTATCATATACGATTCGTTTTCTTTAAATCTTTTTTTATTTAAGTAAATGATGATTTTATCATTTTTAGTGTAAACAGCCATACCATAGTGATTTGAACTTAGTTCATCTGAAACAATTACAGGGAATTTTCTCTTTATTCCAAATTTTTGGTAACTTTTAACTTGTAATTCTTTTACTTTTTGATTTATTTTGTATTGAAGTTCAAGACTCAAAGGATTATTGTCAAACTCATAATCTTTCCACCATATATACCCCAAAGTGATACTTGCAAGTATTGTTATACTTAGAAATATTGAGTATATATTTTTCATGGTAATTTATTTATGCGAATTTACTTAAAAGCACATCTTTGTAGTGATTAAGTTGTTTCATTTTAGCATCATCACCACTATTTATATCAGGATGATATTTTCTTGCTAACTCTTTATATCTTTTTTTTACTTCTTCTTTAGTGGGTTCATGAGTAAATCCAAAAAATTCTTTAGCACTAGAGTGTTCATTTATATTTTGATATTGATTAAATCCTCCATTAAAGTTTGAGTTATTAAAATTGTTGAAATCTTTATAGTTAAACTTTGTGTTTCCATTTCTAAATTGTTGTTCAAAATCCTTTGAATTAAATTGGAATTGATAACCTTTTGTTTTGATTTTTTGTTTTAAATAATAAACAAATCCAAATACAACAACAAAAAATCCAGCTACAACAACTAAAAAAGTTCCAAAGTTAGTGAATATTAAATAGAGTATAAAAGCTAATAAAGCGAATTTCAATAATCTATTAAACATATAAATGACAGTGTTGTTTCCCATTAAATAAATCCTTTTAGTATCAAAATATTACTGTAAATAAATTAATTAAAAGTAAATATTTGTTGTTAAATCATCAATTTGTTTTAACATAGGCTTATAATCATTGTATGTAATGTTTATTGGATAGATCTCTTTTTTATATTTTAGTATTAAAGATGGAAAAGCTTTACAATATAAACTTCTTCTTAAGTTTAATTCATTTTGTAAGTCATCTTCTATCTTTTGTGATTTTAAATCTTCTTCAAATTTCTTTTCATTCATACCTATTTGTTTGGCTAATTCTACTAAAGTTGAAGCATCACTTGGATTTTTTGCTTTTAAGTAATATGCATCTTGAATTGCTTCAATCATTTCTTCTTCTTTATTTTCATCTCTAGCTAGCATTGTAGCTTGACAAGAAAGATAAGTAGAGCGTCTTGGTATGCAGTTTTTCCAAAAGTCGTGATTAAATTTTGTACCAACTTGATTTTCTATTTCATACCAAATACTTTGTATTTTGTCTTTCATATCTTGTGGCATTGGTTCATTTGAGTGCTTTGCTAATCCACCTACAACATTAACTATTTTGATATTTTGTCCTAAGTGTTTCTTTAATTCATTTAAAGTTGGTCTAAAAGCGTAACACCAAGAACACATCGGATCGTGTACATGGTAAAGTTTATGTATCATTAATTTTCCTTTGATATGATTATATTAAACATTGACTTTAGAAGAATAAAAAGGAAAATTTTGGATTATGAAGAATTCGAAAAAGCTGTGGATATGTTCGGCATATTAACAAGGCTTTCAAAGAAAGATATCAAACAAAAGTACTTAAAACTTTCAAAAAAGTATCATCCTGATACACCAACAGGTAGTGTGGAAAAATTTCAAGAATTGAAAAAGAATTATGAAATTTTACAAAAATACATGGATGATTTTAATTATAGTTTCGAAGTTGATGAATATAAAAAGCAGTTTCCTGCTTTTACAAATTATAAAAGTTGGTTCAAATAAAATGATAGATAGTAAAATAGTATTCTTATGCTTTTTAATAGCGAGTATAGCTACTTTAGGTAGTTTGTTTTTTAGTGAGGTTATGGATTTTGTTCCTTGTACAATGTGTTGGTATCAAAGAATATTTATGTATCCATTAGTTTTAATATTTTTAATAAATTTACTTTATCCTGATGATAAAGTGTATAAATATGCATTACCTTTAGTTTTTATTGGTTTGATGTTTAGTGTATATCACAATTTATTGATGTATGGCATAATTCCAGAAGCTGCTGTTCCATGTACAAATGGAATACCATGTTCTACAAAATATATTAGTTGGTTTGGATTTATAACAATTCCTTTTTTATCTATGGTTTCATTTTTAAGTATATATTTATTAATGATCTTTGGAAGAAAAAGATTATAGGAGATAAAAATTTATGCAAAATAAAAGTTTAGTAATAGTTTCAATTTTAGTTTTAGTTGGATTGTTTATTGGTGGAGGAATGTATTATAAAAATGCACAAACACAAAAGTCAGTGGAATTAGCAAAGCAACAAGCACTACTTTTTCAAAGACCTTATTCAGTAGTAGTAGGAAATGAAAACGCAAAGGTTCAACTTGTAGAATTTTTTGATCCTGCTTGTGAAACTTGTGCTTTATATCATCCTTATGTAAAAGCTATTTTAGAAAAATATGAAGGTGATATTAAATTAGTATTAAGATATGCACCTTTTCATAAGAATTCAAGTCATGCTGTTAAGATGCTAATGGGTGCTAAAGAGCAGGGTATGTTTATGGAAACTTTAGAGTTTATGTTTGCTACACAAAAATATTGGACACAGCATCATGTGGTAAAACCAAATATTTTATGGCAAATGTTAGGTGAAGTGAAAGGTTTAGATATGACAAAGTTATCAGAGTTCATGAATGATAAATCACATGATAAAATAATTAAACAAGATTTAGCTGATGCTGAAACTTTAGGAGTGACTAAAACTCCTGGTTATTTAGTGAATGGAAAGCCTTTACAAACATTTGGGTTAGATAATCTAATAGAGTTAATTGAGTCTGAGCTAAAAAAGTAAAATAGAATTAATTAAACTTGTATAAGAAGGTTTAGAGTCATACTAAATCTTCTTTTAATATAATTTAGTAATAATTATATAAATTTAAAAAAGATTTATAATTTTATTTAATTTATATAAGGATTAAAAATGTTTAATGAAAAAAAAGCAAAAGAACTTGTTTTAACTTCTTTGGTGACAGATTCATACTGTCTAGGTACTCATTGGGTATATGATGAAACTCAATTAAAAAACGCTCCTGTTGATTTTAATACTTTAAATGAACCAATGGCTATGTGGCACAAAAATAAAAGTGCTGGTGATTTTACTCATTATGGTGATCAAACTTTATGGTTATATGAATATATCACGGAAAACGAAAAATTTGATGCAAAAGATTTTTTAGACTTTTGGGCTTTAAAAATTCAATCATATTATGGATATGTAGATGGTGCATGTAGAAATACTTTAGAAAATATTAAAAATGAAGTAACTCCAAGCGGTTCATCATCAACTGATTTATCTATTATGGGAAGAATAGCTCCTTTATTACTGGTAAGTCAAAATGAGCAAGAATTTATTAAAAATGTTGAAGATTTTGTTTGTTTAACACATAATTCACAGTTAGCAAAAAATGCAAGTAAATTTTTTGCAAAAGTAATTATTGATAGATTTAAGGGTTTAAGTGTAATAGATGCACTTGAAAAAAATAAAGAAACTTCTGATTCTCAAATTCAAGGTTTTGTAAATCAAGGTATAGAGTCTAAAGGTAAAGTTACATTTGATGTAATCAGAGACTTTGGTCCTGCATGTGATATTTCTGGTGGTTTTGCTGGATTAGTTCACTTATTGGCAAAATATGACAACTTAAAAGACATGTTAATTGAAAATGCAAAAGCAGGTGGTGATTCAAGTGCGAGAGCTATGATTGCTTCAATTATATTTATGATTGATAAACCAATTTCTCAAATACCAAACAGCTGGTTAAACATTAAAGCTAAGATAGGATAAATTCAATAATGATAAAGACACGATTAACTAGATTTTTTTCACAAAAACTTTACTTAGAATTAGGAATAGCATTTATTTTATTTGCAATTGCATTGGCCTTAGATATGTTAATGGACTTCATTATTTATATGCTTTATTTCATAATTTTCTTAGAAATAGTTAGGGCTGTAATAAACTATATAAGAGAACAAAGGGTTGTTATGTCTTTGTTGGTTGATGCATTTATTATCTTAGCTTTACGGGAGTTTATTGTAAATGTTGTAAAAGTTAATCAAGAAGAATTAAGTACTTTTGAACAAATATTTTCAAGTGCTGTAAACTTTAATATTTTAATACTATCAGGTGTTATTATATTTTTATTTATTGTTAGATATTTTGCTGTTAAAACTTCACAAAGATATATCTTTGGAAGAAAAGAAGGCTCTGACTAATATAAATGCTTTGGAAAAAAAAGGACAAGTTTTATTACTTGTCCTTTTTTTATGTGTATTATATATCAAGATATCTTGATATGTAATTGTTTTTATGATATGATTTCAAATATTGGAGAACAAATGGACATTTTTTTAAAAACTATTGGTTCAATAAATGATGAAACAAGACTAAAAATTTTAAGATTTATTGATGAAAATAAAGAAGTATGCGTGTGTGATA
>JBDNBT010000041.1:0-4987 GCA_039767755.1 Sulfurovum sp. | reverse complement strand
TGATGCAATGACAAATATGAAATTAAAATCAAATATGCTTGAAGAGCTTAATACAAATTTAGAGTTTAAGGTTGATGAAAAAACTGAAGAACTTCAAAAACTAATAGAATCTCAAAAAAAATTTATAAAAAACTCTGTTCATGAAGTAAACACTCCTTTAGCTATTATTAGAACCAATGTAGATCTACTAAAAAGGCATGTACCAAATAATAAATATATAACAAACATAGAATCAGGAGCAAAGATTATTCAATATATATATGATGATTTATCTTACTTGATAAAAAAAGATAGGGTTGTCTATAAAAAAACATATATTGATTTTGCAGATACACTAAAACAACGTATTGAATTCTTTGATGAAATAGCCATATCTAATTCACTTTATTTTGTGTCGAATATAGATGATGAAATTTATATAAAGTTTAATCAAACCGAATTACAAAGAGTTATTGATAATAATCTTTCTAATGCAATAAAATACTCTAATTCTAAATCGCCTATATTTGTAAAACTTTTTTATGTAAATTATGATGAAATAGAATTTAGTGTAACTACTAATTCTAAAAAAATAGAAAATACCGATAAGATATTTAATGATTTCTACAGAGAAAATGAAGCAAGAGGTGGCTTTGGATTAGGTCTTAGAATAGTAAAAGAGATTTGTGATAAAAATTACGTTATAATTAATCTATTATCTAATGATATTGAAACAAAATTTACTTACAGGTTTAAAATAAATGAAGATACTATTGCTTGAAGATGAGTTAATGTTAAATAATGCTATATCTGAATATTTAAAAGATATTGGACATATGGTAGAGAGCTTTACGGATGGACAAGAAGTTATTGATAATGTAAACCAAAGTTTTGATTTATTAATACTTGATATTAATGTACCAAATAAAGATGGCTTTGAAATATTACAGGAATTAAATACTAAGAAAATTTATATTCCAACTGTCTATATATCTGCTTTAATAGATATAGAAGATATTACAAAAGCATACGACTTAGGATGTAGAGAGTACTTAAAAAAACCATTCCATTTAGAAGAATTAGGTATCAAAATTAATCAAATCTTAAAAAAAGACCAATCAAATACTTCTCATATAAAGTTTTCTGAAAACTATTCATATTCTAAAGAAAAAAAGACTTTATATTTCAATGCAGAACCACAGAATCTTACAAAAAAACAACTTGAAATAATCCATGTTTTAGCCCTTAATGTAAATATGATTGTTGACTTTGAAACATTCAGAATGGACATTTGGAATGGAGAAGATATAGATAATCCAACTATTAGAGCAGAAATTTCAAGACTAAAGAAGTCATTAAAAGAAGATTTCATTAAAAATATCCGTGGTTTAGGATATAAAATAGATAGACACTACTCAAAATAAAGTACCTAACAATGGTACTTTATGCTAATCTTTACATAAAATTTACATAAATTTCAAAATTTCTTCATAATTTGTTTTAATTGCTACCTTTTTGCTATTTAGTATATTTATACTTACAATGTTAATTTACAATTTAGTACTTCTAGATTGTAAAAATATAAAAGGAGAACATGATGAGTCCAGAAAAAGCACAAGCATACTGGAAAGAAAATATTTCAACTATTATTAAATTACTAGTTGTTTGGTTTATAGTTTCTTTCGGGTGTGGAATTTTATTCATTAATGAACTTAACGCAATTGAAATAAGTGGAGTTAAGTTAGGATTTTGGTTTGCACAACAAGGTGCAATTTATGTATTCGTAGCATTGATTTTTGTTTATGTTAAAACAATGAAATCAATTGACGAAAAATACGGCGTTCACGAGTAGGAGATAGAACTATGGAATTACAATCATTAATTTACCTATTCGTAGGTGTTTCATTCGCAATTTATATTGGTATTGCTCTTTGGGCAAAAGCTGGATCTACTAAAGATTTCTACGTTGCTGGTGGTGGAGTTCACCCAGTAGCTAATGGTATGGCGACTGCTGCAGACTGGATGTCAGCTGCATCATTTATTTCACTTGCTGGTATCATTTCTTTTAAAGGTTCTTTCGGTGGTGCTTACCTAATGGGTTGGACAGGTGGATATGTTCTACTAGCTATGTTATTAGCTCCTTACTTAAGAAAATTTGGTAAGTTTACTGTACCTGATTTCGTTGGTGATAGATATTATTCTGATACAGCTAGATTAGTTGCTGTTATTTCAGTTATCTTCGTTTCGTTCACATATGTTGCTGGACAAATGAGAGGTGTTGGTATCGTATTCTCAAGATTCTTACAAGTTGATGTTAATACTGGTGTATTAATTGGTATGGGTGTTGTATTCTTCTACTCAGTACTTGGTGGAATGAAAGGTATTACTTATACACAAGTTGCTCAATATGTTGTTATGATTTTTGCATACATGATTCCTGCAATTTTCTTATCATTACAAGTTACTGATACATTCTTACCACAATTTGGTATTTTTGGACAAACAACTTTTGCATTTGATTCTGGAGTTCAAGTTATTCCTGAAGGTACATATTTATTATACGCACTAGATCAAGCTGTTACTGACTTAGGTTTCTCAGCATATACTGATCCAGGTAATATTACAAACATGTTCTTATTAACTACTGCTTTAATGTTAGGTACAGCTGGTTTACCACACGTTATCGTTAGATTCTTTACAGTACCAACTGTACAAGATGCTAGAATTTCTGCTGGATGGGCATTAGTATTTATTGCTATTATGTATACAACTATTTCATCTGTTGCGGCATTCTCAAGAGTTAACTTAATTAAAAACTTACAAAATGTTGAATATCAAGCATTTGTTAATGGTGAAGCTAAAAACTTAGATGGATCTGTAAACAACGGTGCATGGTTTAAAACATGGGAAAATGGTGGATTAATCGCTTGGACTGATAGAAATGGCGATGGTAAAATCCAATATGCTTCTGGTAAAGCATTCGGTGGAAACGGTAAACCTGCATTTGATGGTGATAACAGAGCTGCTGATGGACACAGATTAACTACTAATGGTAACCCTGCTGCAGATGCTGCTGAGTTAGCTAAAGGTAACGGTATTGCTAATGAATTATATGTTGATAGAGATATCATGGTATTAGCTAACCCTGAAATTGCAAACTTACCTAACTGGGTAATTGCATTTATTGCTGCTGGTGGACTTGCTGCTGCATTATCTACTGCTGCTGGTTTATTACTTGTAATTGCATCTGCAATCTCTCACGATTTAATGGGACAAGTTATATTTAAAGATAAAGAAACTGGTAAATCTACATTAAATGAGAAATCAGAATTAATGTGGGCTAGAATCTCAGCTGTTGTTGCGATTTGTATTGCTGGTTACTTAGGAATTAACCCTCCAGGATTCGTTGCACAAGTTGTTGCATTAGCATTTGGTATTGCTGCTGCTGCATTCTTCCCAACAATTATTCTTGGTGTATTCGATAAGAGAATGAACAAAGAAGGTGCTATCGCTGGTATCATTGTTGGTCTTGTTGTAACTGTTGGTTATGCAATCTACTTCATCTGGGGACCAGGTGCTGTTGATAAAGATTACTTCTTAGGAATTGCTCCAGCATCATTTGGTACTGTTGGTACAATTATTCACTTTGTAGTAGCGTTTGTTGTTTCTAGAGCAACTCCTCCGCCACCACAAGAGATCCAAGATTTAGTTGAAGCTATCAGATTACCAAATAACGTTGGTGAAGCTGTAGATCATTAATCTACTAAAACATACCCTCTTGGGTATGTTTTTTTATTTTTATTAGAATTTTTTTATGTTAATATAAATTAATATAAAAAATTTCTAAGTAAGGAGAGTTACAATATGAGCTTACAAGATCAAGAGGCTTTCCTTTCCAACATACATCCCTTTGAAGTTCTTACGACTGATGAAATGAATATGTGTATCAATCACATGGATTTAGCCTATTATCCTAAAGACTCAGTACTTATAAGACCAGAACAACTATCAGAGCAATTTATCATTATTATTAAAGGTAGTGTTTATGAATATAATGATGATGTTGTAGTACTTGATTACCATGCAGAAGACTCATTTGATTCAAACTCTTTAATATATGGTGAAACTAAACACACATTTAAAGTTCATGAAGATTTAATTTGTTATGAATTAGAGAAAAAAGCCTTTTTAAATCTTTTGGAAACTAATTCAAAATTCAAAGACTATTTTTTAGAAGACTTAGTTCATAAAATTAAAACTTTAAAAGATAAAGAGTATACCTCTGAATTATCATCTTTTATGATTGCAAAAGTTTCAGACACACTTATTCATGAACCTTATATAGTTGAACATGATATAAAACTTTTAGAAGCTATTGAAGGTTCTATGGAATATAAGACTTCAACTATAATAGTAAAAAAAGATAATGAATATGGAATTATCACAGACTCTCTTCTAAAGACAAAAGTATTATTAGCGAATAAACCTTTAAATTCTACGGTCAGTGAAATAGCTAACTTTCCTTTAATGACAGTGTTAGATGATGATTATTTATTTGAAGCATTAACTGTTTTAGTAAAAAAGAACATTAAAAGAGTTGGTGTTATAAACTCAAATGGTAAAATGGTTGGAGTTCTAGAACAAATTGATATTTTGTCTCACTTTGCAAATCATACCTATGTTGTTGATTCTAAAATTAGAAAAGCTAAGTCTATTGAAGATTTAAAGAAAGCTAGTAAAAATCTTACTGATATTATTAATTCACTGCATACAAAAGGTGTGAAGGTAAATCACATCTCAAATTTAATTGGTCAATTAAACACAAAAGTTTATCAAAAATTATATAGTTTAGTTGTACCAAAAGAGCTTAGAAAAAACGCATGTTTTATCGTTATGGGTAGTGAAGGTAGAAATGAACAAATAATCAAAACAGATCAAGATAATGCACTTGTAGTTAGAGATGATACAGATGTTGAACAATATAGACCCTATATGGAAAAAATCACAG
>JBDNBT010000040.1:0-35019 GCA_039767755.1 Sulfurovum sp. | reverse complement strand
ATACTATCTAGCAAAGGAACTTTTAAAAAAAGATGAAGATGCATCTTTTATTGCTGTTGGTTATGATGCTAGAACACATTCACCTACTTTAAAAGATTGGATCACTTCAGGTGTTAATTGTGCTGGACTTGAAGTACTCGATATGGGACTTGTGCCTACGCCTGCAAATTATTTTTCTAATTTTACAGAATTTAATGGACTACATGCTGATGGTTCTATTATGATTACTGGTTCACATAACCCTCCTGAATATAACGGTTTTAAAATCACTCTAAAGAAAGATCCATTTTTTGGTGATGATATTTATGCTCTAGGTAGAAATATTTTAGCATCAGATATTGAAATTTTAGATAATGATGTTTCTATAAAAATTGATGCTAAAAACAAATACATGGATTATCTTGTTAAAGAATTTTCTCATTTAAAACTTTCTAATAAAAAGTTTGTTTTTGACTGTGGTAATGGTGTAGCTGGTGTTGTACTAAGAGAAATACTAGATAGACTAAATATTTCTCATAAGATTTTATTTGAAACTCCTGATGGAACTTTCCCTAATCACCATCCTGATCCCAGCGATGAACATAATCTTGAAGATATCAAAAAAGAGTTAGCAAGTGGTGAATTTGATTTTGGTTTTGCTTATGATGGTGATGCGGATAGAATAGCTCTACTTTCAAAAAACTATAATTTCAAAGGTGATATTTTAGCAATATTCTTTTCTAAATTTATAGAAAACCCAACTGTAATAGGTGAAGTTAAGTGTTCTCAAGTAATGTACGACACTATAAATACATATGGTAAGGCAATTATGTATAAAACAGGTCACTCTAATTTAAAAGTAAAAATTAAAGAAACAAATGCTGATTTTGCAGCTGAAGTTTCTGGACATCTATTTTTTAATGACAGATACTTTGGATTTGATGATGCTATCTATGCGACACTTAGAACTTTGGAACTTATAGACAATGGTTTTGATTTTGATAGTGAATATGAAGCTTTACCTGAAGTTTATTCTACTCCAGAAATAAACATTACTGTAACTGAAGATACTAAGTTTAAAATTATCGATGATTTAAAATCAAAGTTAAAAGATGCACCTTCTTATATGCCAACTATTAGAGATATAATTACTGTTGATGGAATTAGAGTAATTTTTGAAAATGGATGGGGACTTGTAAGAGCTTCTAATACTACTCCTAAGTTGGTAACTAGATTTGAAGCTGATACAATTGAAAATGCAAGCGTTTATCAAGACGCTCTAATGAAACTTTTTGATGAAGTTAAATGAAAAACAAAAGGACTAAACAAAATGAAAATTAAAAAATGCCTATTCCCAGCAGCTGGTTATGGAACTAGATTTTTACCTGCAACTAAAGCAACTCCTAAAGAAATGCTTCCAGTATTAACTAAACCACTTATTCAATATGGTGTTGAAGAAGCTATTGAAGCAGGAATCGATACTATGGCTGTGATTACAGGTAGAGGAAAAAGAGCTATAGAAGATCATTTTGATATTTCATATGAACTTGAGCATCAAATTAAAGGTACTAGTAAAGAAAGCTTTTTAAATGAAATTAGAGATGTCATTACTACATGTACATTTTCTTACACTAGACAAGTAGAAATGAAGGGATTAGGACATGCTATTTTAACTGGTGAAACATTAATCGGTAATCAACCATTTGCTGTAATCCTAGCTGATGATTTATGTGACAATGAAAGCCAAGGAGTATTATCTCAAATGGTAAAACTGTATGAGAAATACAAATGTTGTATTGTGGCTATTGAAGAAGTACCTAAAGATGAAGTATATAAATACGGTGTTATAGAAGGTAACCCAATGGAAGAAAATGTATATGTAATATCAAATATGGTTGAAAAACCTGATGTTGATAAAGCACCTTCAAATTTAGCAATTATTGGAAGATATATTTTAACTCCAGATATTTTTGATGTAATTAGGGCTACTAAACCAGGAAAAGGTGGAGAAGTTCAAATTACAGATGCACTTATGACTCAAGCTCAAAAAGGTATGGTACTTGGATATAAGTTTAAGGGTAAAAGATTTGATTGTGGTAGCGTTGATGGTTTTGTTGAAGCTACTAACTACTTTTATGAAAAATCAAAAAAAGTAAATAAGAAATAAATTAAGGACTAACTTGAGATATCAAAAAAACTTTTATCAGATCAAATCAAATGAAGAAATCTTTGCAAGAATAGTAAAAGAAAAAGAGAGTATTGGTTACTATAATCTACCATTTGCAGATACAACTGCGATAAAAGAGTACGCACAATCTGTAAAACAAAAAGATATAGTAGTAATAGGAATTGGTGGGAGTAGTTTAGGTACTTTTGCCATACATGATTTTCTAATGCACAAAGAAAACTCAAAAAAACTTCACTTTTTAGAATCTACAGATCCTATTGATATACAAAGAAGAGTATCTAAAGTTGATCTTGATCATGCACTTTTCATAATCATATCTAAGTCTGGTACTACCATTGAGACTATTAGTATTTTAAAATACATTTCTAGTTTGGTAAAACTTGATAGTGAAAACACAGTTTGTATAACTGAGAATGATAGTAAATTAAACAATTTTGCTCAGTCAAATAAAATGACTACATTTGAAATACCAAAAGATGTTGGAGGAAGATTTTCTGTATTTAGTCCTGTAGGACTTCTTCCTTTAGCAATACTTGGTCTTGACATAGATAAGCTTTTAAATGGATGTAAAATTGTACATGATAGTTTTTTTGCACAAGATGAACACTATAATAACATAATGGAAAAAGCTAGGTTTATAGTAGAAAATAAAAATAGATTTAATATCAATGTACTTTTTTCTTACTCATCACTTTTAGATGGTTTTAACAAATGGTATGTTCAACTTTGGGGAGAAAGCTTAGGTAAACTAAATAAAAATGGCACAAAACAGTCATTTACCCCAATAGGAATAACAGGTCCTGTTGATCAGCACTCTTTCTTACAACTTATAATGGAAGGAAAAAGAGATAAGACTATCACTTTTGTAAAAATTGCTGATTTCGATGATGACTTGACTATACCAGATATTTCTATTCCATGCTTAGAAGAACTTGATTATGTAAATAATATTAAATTTAAAGACTTAATAAATATGCAAGCTGATTCTACTATCAAGGCTATTGAAAATCTAAAAGATATACCACATGATGTAATAACTATTGAGCATCAAGATGAAGAGAACATAGCTAAACTTATGTATTCATATGAACTACTTACTTCAATTGTAGGAAACTTTGTTCAAATCAATACTTATGATCAACCAGGTGTTGAGGCGGGAAAAATAATACTTAAGAAAAAGTTAGCAGGTAAATAACCAAGCTAACTTAAGTTACTAACTTATAAATCACAAAGGAATTATAATTTGAGCAATAGCTCCTTTATTATCTTTGTCTTTGTGGTTTTCTATATTAAGTTCTCCATTAAACTGTTGTCTTATAATGTTTCTAGATACAAATAATCCTAACCCACTACCATTTAGATTCTTTTTTGTAGAATAATATGGTTCAAATATCTTCTGAATGTTTTTGTTCTCAATTCCACCTGCAAAATCTTTTAATAATATTTCTAATTTGTTATCTACAGTTGATATTTTTATATGTAATTTCTTGTTTGTCATATCAAATAAATTATAAGCTTCGATACTATTGGTTACGATTTTTATTATTACAATCTTTAGTGCTGAAACATTTAATTTAATAGTCATTGACTCCTTGATTTTGTTTTCAACAATAATTTCAAGTAAATCTTCTTTAAATAAATTGTTTAATATATCAATTATAATATCAAAGTCTTCAGGAATAAAAAGTTCTTCAAGTATATTTTCATTTGCATAAGTGTTTGAAAAGAAATCTATATTATCAGATAATTCTTTAACTATTTTTGTAATATCTTTACATAAATTATTTACTTCATTTTTTGAAATAGTACCTAATTCATTTTCTATATTTATAGTTTGTGCAGACAAAGAAATAATACTTAATGGTTGTCGCCAATGATGTGAAATATTCATTAATATCTCATTCATCCCTGAACTCATAGCTTGTGCGTAAATAGTATCTTGTTGCTTTTTAATTTTTTCTAAATATATATAATTTGAAAGATGTGTATTAATTCTAGCTTTTAATTCCAATGTATTAAATGGTTTTTGCACATAATCAACAGCCTCATTATCAAATGCTTTTACTAAAAAAGACTTATCATTTGTTGCAGTTAAAAAAATTATGGGAATATCTTTTGTTGTATCATCGCTTTTTATGATATCTGCAACTTCAAAACCACTTCTAAAAGGCATATCGATATCTAATAGAACTAAGGAGATTTCATTAGTAGTTAAATAACTTACTATGTCTACAGTAGAATCATTTAAAATGTGTATATTGAATGACTTTTTTAATGTATTTTGTAATAATAACGTAGTTATATTATCATCATCTAATACTAATATATTTCTATAGTCTATCAATAAATAATCTCCTTTTGCAGTTTAATAACACTAATAGTAACATATAATAACTGAATTGAAACTATAAAAATATAAGTAACATATAATTAATTATAATTATAATAAAATAACACATGGAAAATAAAACTTTAGATATATCCCAATCAAGTAAAAACTTGTCAAATATTGAAGTGTTACTAGTTGAAAATGACGATTCATTAAGGCTAAGAACATCATTAATATTTAAAAACTTTTTTTTTGAAGTTTATACTGCGAAAAATTTTGAAGAAGCATTAGACATTTTAGGTAAAAAAGAAGTTTCTTATATTGTCTTAGACACAAAAATTACAGATATGAACCCATTAGAATTTATTGATAAAATAAAATCAAAAAATAATCTTATACCTATAAGTATTTTAAGTGAAGACGATTCAGTTGAAGAACTTATGAAATATGCAAATTTAGATATCCAAGGTTATATAGTAAAACCTTTTACATACGATAAGATCAAATCATTGTTTTCTAAAATATCTTTTTACATAAAAAAACATTTTGATAATTCAGAATACTTACTAGAGAATTATTATTATAACTATGATAAAAAGCTTTTGTTAGATAGCAATAAAAAAGTATTTAAATTAAATAATAAAGAAACAAAACTATTACACCTACTTATTAGAAATAAAAACAGTACAATTAAATTTGAAGAGTTTGAAAAAGAAATATGGGGTAAGGATAATAGTAAAATGACATCTTCTGCCCTTCGAACAGTAATAAAAAATATTAGAAAAAAGACTGATTTGAAGAATATAGAAAATCTTTCAAGAATAGGCTATAGATTTGTGGTTTGATTAATAAGTTTTAAAACTTATTTTAGTAAAAATTGATAAAACATAAAAAAGGATACATTTGGAATCAATTAATTTAGAAGCAGCAATAGTACAAGTTATTGTAATAACAGCAGCAATTATAACTTGGAAATTAGTAAAAGATTTCTATGCACAAAGATTTCACAAAATTTTATCTCATCTTATTGCAATTGCAACAGCATCATTTATGCTTATTTCTACGATGACACTTTTTGTACCGAAAAACTATCAAAGAGGCTTAACAGCTGAGTTTGAATTTTCTATAAATTCTCTAATGATTGTAATTGGTATGGTAGGATTGTTATATATACTTTTGAAGTATGTTTTAGCAGATAGAAGTTCAAAGTAGAGTTAACTCTATTTTGAACAAATAATTTCTATTTTATTAAATAACTCCAAAAAATTTACAGGCTTTGTAATAACTTCATCTACTCCTAGCTCTTCGCATTTTTTTAAGTGCTCTTTCGTATTATATGCAGTAATCACGATAACAGGTAAATTAATATCTCTATTCTTAAGTTCTCTAATAAAATCTAAACCATTCATTTTTGGCATTTGAATATCTGTAATAATTAAATCAAATTTACTATCACTATTTTCAATAAAACTTAAAGCTTCAATTGGATTTGTAAAAGATATAAACTCTTTAATAAATTTACTTACAGTCCTTTCAACAGACTCTTTTATAAGTTCTTCATCTTCTAAGTAAATTATCTTTAAATCTTTTAACATTTATAAAACCTTACTTACAAGTACTACAAAGACCATATAGTTGCATAGAATGGCCTGTGATTTCAAATCCATTTTCATAAGCAATTTTATCTTGTCTATCTTCTATTTCTTTATCAAAAAACTCTATAATTTTTCCACATTTTGTACAAATCAAGTGATCATGATGTGACTTATCATTACTTTCATATTTTTTACCATCAGTTCCAAAAGCAATTGATGATATTAAATCAACTTCTTCAAGAAAACTAAGTGCCCTATATACAGTAGCTATACCTATGTTTGATTCAGGATAATGATCTTTAACTAAATTATAAACTTCTTCAGCAGTTAAGTGATCTTCTGCATGTAATAAGATGTTTAATACTATCTCTCTTTGCTCAGTGTATTTCAATCCCTTAAGTTTAACAATCTTCTTAAGTTCTGCGATTGCTTCGCTGTTTACTTCCATTTACACACCTTAAATTGTTAGTTGAGTTATGATATAATAACAATTATTAATTTTAGTTAAGGAAACTAATGACCTTAGATCAGTTATCCATAAATGAAACTGCAACTATTACAAAAATAAATTGTGATAGAATTTTAAAAAATAGATTTTACTCTTTAGGTGTTGTAAAATCTTCTCAATTAACTGTAAAAGAAAAAACTTTAACAAATAGCACAGTTGAAATAGAAATAAATAACTCAAAAATTGCCCTTAGAATGAACGAAGCTTCAAAAATAGAAGTAACTAAAATATGAAAAAAATTAAAATAGCACTAGTTGGCCAACCTAATGTTGGTAAGTCTATGCTTATAAATTCCATTTCAAATGCAAGACTAAAAGTTGGGAATTTTTCAGGTGTAACTGTAACTAAAGAGATAGTATTTTTTGAATTTAAAGAGTATGAATTTGAAATTATTGATCTACCAGGTGCTTATTCACTAAATGATTTTACTATAGAAGAAAAAGTCACAAAAGAATTCCTTGAAAATGAACAATTTGATATTATTTTAAATGTATTAGACTCAACAAATCTTCAAAGAAACTTATTTTTAACTTCAGAACTTCTAGCTTTAGATAGAAAAATGATTATTGCTTTAAATATGTCAGATGAAGCACAAAATGAAAACATAATTATAAATGAAAAACAGTTAGGTATTGTTTTAGGTAAGCCTTGTATAAAAACTTCGGCTGTTAAAAAAACTGGAATAAATAATCTTTTAGAATCTATTATAAACAAATTTGAAAGTGAAAGATTTCCAACTAAACTAATCTTTTCAGATGTAATAGAAGAAGAAATAACAAATATCTGTAAGTTTTTTAAAGAATCAAATTACAAAAGCAATAAATCATATAGACAACTAGCCATAAAACTTCTAAAAAAAGATAAAGACACATATTTATCTTTTCAAAAAGAACCTATTTGGATAAATTTACAGCCACTTTTAAATAATTCATTTGAACATATATTCTTACATTATGAGACTAAAGATGTGGAAGAAATTTTTAATGACGAAAAGTTTTCTTTTTCAGCAGGCGCTGTTACAGAAACTGTAAAGTTTTCAAAGAAAAAAGATAAAACCCTAACAGAGAAAATAGACGGACTTTTAATAAACAAGTTTCTAGGTTTACCCATATTTTTCCTATTAATGTGGAGTTTATTTCAATTAACTTTTACAGTTGGAAATATTCCAATGGAAATAATTGATGCATTTTTTGCCTCACTAATTGATCAAACAAAATACTACTTAGGCGATAATGAACTTTCTTCAGTTATAGCAGATGGAGCTATAGCAGGAGTTGGTAGTGTGATACTCTTTTTACCAAATATCATAATTTTGTTTTTTGGAATTGCTTTACTTGAAACAACAGGATATATGAGTAGAGTAGCTTTTTTACTTGATGGATTCTTCCATAAGTTTGGACTTCATGGTAAATCTTTTATTCCTTTAGTTACAGGCTTTGGATGCTCAGTACCTGCTTACATGGCTGCAAGAACTTTAAAAAATGATAGGGATAGATTACTAACTTTATTTATCATAGGTTTTATGTCATGTGGAGCTAGACTTCCTATTTATGTACTTTTTGTGGGAGCTTTTTTTGCAGATACAAATGCTGGAAATATACTATTTTTAATATATATCTCAGGTGCTATTTTAGGTTTACTTGCTGCTAAAGTTTTAAAACTAGTTGTATTTAAAAGTGAAGATGAACCTTTTGTAATGGAAATGCCCAAATATAGAATGCCATCATTTAAACTAATATGGCACACAGTTTCAAATCAAGCTTTAATGTACTTAAAAAAAGCAGGTACGTTTATTTTAGCTGCAAGTATTCTAATATGGTTTGCATCAAACTATCCAAAACATAAAGAGTATGAATACAAAATCACAAACATGATAGCTATGGCACAAAATGACATACAGATACAAGTTTTACAAAATGAATTGGCATTTTATAATCTTGAAAACTCTTATTTAGGAAAAATAGGTAAAGCAAGTGAACCATTTTTTGAGCCCTTAGGTTTTGACTGGAGAATGTCAGTTGCCCTTGAAACGGGATTAGCTGCAAAGGAAATTGTTGTATCTACTTTGGGTATTTTATATGGATTAGGTGGTGATTTAACAGAAGATTCGAAATCACTAGTTAGTAAAATAAAGGAAAACATACACCCAGCTGCTGCTATTTCATTTATTGTATTTGTAATGATCTATTTACCATGCTTAGCTGCTTCTATGGTATTTGCTAAAGAAGCTGGTGGATGGAAATATCTAGCATACTTATTTGTTTTTACCACAACAACTGCGTGGATTCTTTCTTATATTTCATATAATATTGCTAAATTAATTTATTAAAATGATAATCACTATCATTTTAATAATACCTTAAGTTTTAATTTTCTATTATACTGATATCAATTATCATTATAAGGAAATAAAATGAGCGTATTAATTATTGGGGCAGATGAAATAACTCCCATTAAAAAAATGTTAAAAGAATTTGGAGTAAAGACCATAAACCATTGGGATGCTAGAAAAAAATCTTCAGCACCAAAGAAAAAAATACCACAAAATACAGATTTAATAGTAATGCTAACATCTTTTTTAAATCATAATACCATGCATAAATACAAAAATGAAGCAAAGAAAAAAGATATTCCGTTTATTTGTACAAAGAGATCTGTTTCTTGTGTTTGTGAAGGCTACAAAAAAGTAATGTTTACTCAAAACTGTCCAAATAAAAAGGATACTAAATGAAACGCAATATACGATATTTCAATAAAAATGCTTTATCAATAACAGTAAATTTTTACCTAATTTTTTTGATCAATTTAAAGCCAATCAATTGAAGATTGGGTAGAAAGTATTAAAGAAGAAATTCTATAAAAATATAGAATAGTGATTACTACTACTTTAAATCAAAAGTAGTAGTATGAACCTCATCATCTGATATTACTTTAAATGTCCATGTACCTAAAGCTCTATTTTTTATATATCTAAAATCATATATAGAAGCATGACCAGCAGGAACTGTCATTTCTCTTGTTCTTGATAATTCACCATTTGGATCAATCCAATGAATCATGATATTTTCATCCCTATCTTTTCTGATAGTTTCATATTTACATATAATTGAATTTTCATCTTTTAGTATTAAACAATCAACATTTTTTTTAGGCTCTTCTTGAGCATTTAAGGTAACAACTGTTAATACAGTAAGTAAAAGTTTCTTAATCATTTTTCTTATCCTCAAATTCATCTAAATCAACATACTTTAAAAGCATAACTTTTAATGGTGAATAAATTGTTGTTAGTGTAACAATAGCTATGATAAGTTGTGTAAACTTAAACAGACCGCTATTTTGTTCAAGCAATAAACTTGTGCCATAAAAACTAACAAGATATGAAATTATAGCAGAAATAACTACTGAAATTATTATAATTGTATTATAACTCATTATTTTGTGCTTCCCATATAGGTTCATCATCTAGTTTTGGCCTATTTTTAAGTATCTCAAATGGTTTATACTTTTCTTTATATCCCATTGAGAAGTGATCTTTAATCCAGTAACCCAAATAAATATATGGTATTTTCATCTCTTTTGCAATTTTTATTTGAGCTAAAATTGAAAACTTACCAATAGACAAATTATCGAAATCATGATCATAAAAACAGTAAATAGCAGACATACCGCTTGATAGCATATCTACTAAAGCTACACCAATTAGTTTGTTATCTCTAACATATAAAAACTCTTTAGCGTAATCTTTTTTACCTTCTACATATGATTTTAAGTAATCATTAGGATCAATAGGTGAAAAAGTCCAATCTTTTTTATCTTGCATATGTTCATGATATTTGTCATAAAGTTTTAAATGATCAACCGTCATAGATGGTTCTCTAATATAAAGCTTTGTGTCTTTGTTTTTGTTTATAACTCTTTTTTCAGATTTTGAGAATTTATAGTTTGCAACATCAATTCTCATAGATATACATTTAGTGCAGCCTTTACATTCTGGAACAAAGTGCATTCTTCCAAATCGTCTCCAGCCACGTTCAAGCATTTTACCGTATTGCTGTTCACTACAGTTGTACATATACCTATATCTGATATCTGATATTTCTTTGTCAAAATAAGAACAATCTCTATTCTCTTCAACAAATTCAATATCATTATTTAAAATATGCATTTAAATACTACTCGTTTATCTTTTCTTTTATTTCTTTTGCTATTGCTGTGATTTGTTTCATTTTTTCATTGTTTGATAAACTATCATCAATTAATCTTTTAACAAAGGCACTACCAACTATAACACCATCTACATTTTGTGATTTTTCTTTACAAGTCTTTTCATCTACACCAAAACCTAGGTAAATAGGTGTATCTGTATAGTTTCTAATATCAGTAACAATTTTAGATAAATCCTCTTCTTGTCCACTTCCTGTTATACCTGCATAAGCTACCATATAAATAAACTTTTTAGAATTTACTACAAGTTCTTTAATTCTTTCTTCACTGTCTGTTGGAGCTACAAAAGTAATATTAGCTTTATTATATTGGTCAAATAACTTTTGATAAGTCTTTGTCATTTCAAATGGTAAATCAGGAATAATTGTCCCTTTTATTCCAAATTCATCTGCTTTTTTTAACATGTTTTCAACACCATGGGCAAAAAATGGATTCATATAACCCATCCACATAGTATCTATTTGTGGAGCTACAGCCTTTGAAACTTCAAATAAATCATTTATTTTGAAACCATTGTTTAAAGCTAATAAATTTGCTTTTTCAATTACAGGTCCATCTGCAACTGGGTCTGAAAAAGGTATACCTAATTCAACTATATCTACCCCTACTTCTTTTAAATTTAATATCAAATCTATTGTAAAATTGTTTTCTGGAAAAGAACTAGTTATATATGCTACTAGCTTCTTTGTACTGTCATTATTCATAAAAAATCCTATAAGTTAATAATGTAGATATTCTAACAAAATATACCAAAAATAATTCTAATTTTGATATAATCAATACTTAATGGAATAATATAATTAGGATTTATTAAATGAGTATCATCAAAAATGATTTTGAAAAAATGAATATTACTAAAATAAAAAAATTTAAAAATAATAAAAAACTAACAATGATAACTGCATATGATGCACTATTTGCTAAGCTTTTTGAAGAGCTTACTGATATTATCTTAGTTGGTGATAGTTTAAATATGAGTTTTGCAGGTAAACCTGATACTCTTTCTGCTACATTAGATCAAATGATTTATCACACAAATGCTGTATGTGCAGGTGCTAAAAATGCTTTTATAGTTTTAGATATGCCTTTTGGTACATATACAGATGAAAACATAGCTTTAGAAAATGCTGTTAAAGTATATGCTCAAACAAACGCAGCTGCTGTAAAAGTTGAAGGTGGAGAAGATAGAGCACATATAATTAAACACCTAACATCAAATTCAATTGCTGTTATGGGACATATTGGCTTAATGCCACAATATGTAAGAAGTGAAGGTGGTTATAAAGTTAGAGGTAAATCTAAAGAAGATGAGCAACAACTTATTAAAGATGCTTTAGCTGTACAAGAATCTGGTGCTTTTTGTATTGTGGTTGAAGGTGTTATGAGTGATGTTGCTAAAAAAATAACTGATGCTGTTGATGTACCCATTATTGGTATTGGAGCAGGAAACGTAACAGATGGTCAAGTTTTAGTTTGGTCTGATATGTTAGGTTTCTTTGAAGAGTTTAAACCTAAATTTGTAAGACACTATTTAGATGGGGCTACACTAGTAAAAGAAGCTGTAAATCAATATAGAAGTGATGTTCAAGATAAAACATTCCCTTCTAAAGATGAAGAGTATTAAAATATGGAAAGAGTAGTTGAAGTTGAACAAATATCTTTTGAAGAAGAAAGCAATGAAGTAAGTCTTAGACCTTCTTCATGGGATGATTATATAGGTCAAGAAAAAATCAAAAAAAACTTAAAGGTTTTTATTGAAGCTTCTAAAAAAAGAGGTGAAGCTTTAGATCATATTTTATTTTATGGACCACCTGGTTTAGGTAAAACTACTATTTCATACCTAATTTCAAATGAAATGAATACAAATATCAAAATTACAGCGGGACCTATGATAGAAAAAAGTGGTGACTTAGCTGCTATTTTAACTAACCTTGAAGAAGGTGATATCTTATTTATTGATGAAATTCATAGATTAAGTCCAGCTGTTGAAGAAATTTTATATCCAGCTATGGAAGACTACAGACTTGATATTATAATAGGTTCAGGACCTGCTGCTCAAACTGTAAAAATAGACTTGCCAAGATTTACTTTAATAGGTGCTACTACAAGGGCTGGTATGCTTTCAAATCCTTTAAGAGAAAGATTTGGTATGCATTTTAGAATGCAGTTCTATGATCATAATGAATTGGCAAAAATTATTGAAAAAGCATCACAAAAACTTGAAAAAGTTTGTGAAGAAGATGCTGCTTTAGAAATATCAAGAAGAAGTAGAGGAACACCAAGGGTAGCACTTAGACTTTTAAGAAGAGTTAGAGACTTCTCAGAAGTTGAAAATGAAAATAAAATCTTCCTATCAAGATGTGAATATGCCTTAGATGAACTTGGAGTTAATGAAACAGGTTTTGATGAAATGGATATTAATCTACTTGAATTACTTGTTTCAAATAGAGGTAAGCCTATGGGGCTATCTACTATTGCAGCTGCCTTAAGTGAAGATGAAGGTACTATTGAAGATGCCATTGAACCATATTTATTAGCAAATGGTTATATAGAAAGAACAGCAAGAGGAAGGATAGCTAGTCTTAAAACATATGAAATGTTTAGATTATCATATCCAGGAAGTGAAAAACTAGAAGACGAAAGTACGCTATTTTGAAAGCAGTCTATTTTTTAATAGCAATTGCAATTTTAACTATGTTTTTCATGGTTGAATTGTTTAGTCCATTTTTAAAATCCTTAACTGTGGCTGCTTTATTAACAATCGCCACAAGATCTCAAACCTCTTATTTTGAGACAAAACTAAAAAGTAGAATCTTAGGCTCAACGTTAATGACTATCATTATGGCTGGATTATTTTTCCTTCCATTACTCTATTGTATCTTTGCCTTTGCAAACTTTTTTAATGAACTAAATCAACAAGAACTAGTAAAAAATATAAACCAAATTAAAGTATGGACACAAGGTGGAATACCTGATGATTTTGTACTTTTAAAAGACTTATTAAGTGATATATTTGAAAGAATAAACGTGGCACAATCTGTTCAAAATATCCTATCTTTTGGTGCATACTTAGGTAAAAACTCATTAAGTTTTATGACTGATATGTTTTTTATACTTATATTCTTTTTCTTTTTTACTTTATATTCAATAAATATATAGTTATTTTTAAAGTGTGTGTTAACTATTAAAAGAGAAGACTCAAAGGTTTTATTAACTGAAAGTTCATCTGTTATGACTGTAGTTTTATATTCTATTTTAGTAACAGCTATATTTGAAGGGTTTTTATTTGGATTCTTTTTAACATTTTATCATTATGATGGATTATTGTTTGGAGTGTTATATGGTTTTGCTTCATTAATTCCTGTAATAGGTGGAATAATAATGTGGTTACCTTTAGTTATATATGAAGGAATGACGGGTTCTATAACTACAGCTATTATAATAGCTGTATATTCAATAGTTATGATTTCAATAGTAGCAGATACCTTTATAAAACCTATGATTATAAAATATATTAATCAAAATTTAGTAAAGACAAAAACAAAAGTAAATGAACTACTTATATTTTTCTCAATAATTGCAGGACTTGCTACATTTGGGTTTTGGGGTATGATTATAGGACCAGCTATGGTTACTTTTTTTATATCTATTATGCAGTTAATTAGAAAATATAGTGATGAATTTAATGAAGAATAGAAGTATTAACTTCTATTCACCACTTAAAGTTTCACCTTGATAATATGAAATACCAAAGTCTAAGTTAGATACCGAACTAAATCCCATATCTTCCATTATTCTTTGACAGTATGCACTTCTACTACCACTTAAACAATAAACAACTACAGGCGTTTCTTTTTCATTTTCTAAAGCTTGAACCGATTGGTAAAAAGAAGTAGTTGGACATAAAAAGTCTGTACCTTTGATTCTATTTCCTACCCATTCCATCCACTCTCTTGTATCAACTAAATTAAACTTAACCATACCTAAATCTCTAGCTTCTAAAAGTGATTCTAGTTCTAAACCATTTACTTCAGGCTTAACTAATAAAGCTTCACACTCTTCTTTTGATAATCCCCTTGAATGAGTAGCAATAGCATCATGTGTATCTTCAACTTGTGCTAATTCTTTTGCTTTATCACATGTATTAAAAATACCACAATGACATGAGCCTGTATTTGGTATTTCATTTGTTAGAGCAGGTGTACATGGACACATTCTATTGTCTTCTTTTTCCCTTTGTTCAGGTGTATCACCAATTACCATAAAACATGGACAGTATCTTTTACCATATATCATTTTGTTTCTAGTTAGTCCCATTTGTATAGATTCATTTATTTCATCATTTGGGTTGTATGCTAGATTATGGTCTTTTAGAACATTATCTGTGAACTGCTTTGTAAGTTCAAATTCTGTTTGATATTCTATACTATTTACGTCTATTTTATTTATCATATAATTTTCCTGTATTATTTATTTTTTATACTATTAAAATATAAATTAAATCTATATTTTAAAAGGTTTTAGGGTTGTTTAAAGAGTTTTCAACGTGTCTTAAAAACTCATTTCTTGATATGGTTGTAGCCCCTAATGACAATAAATGATCACTAGGTACTTGACAATCTATAAACTCAAAATCATTAAGTTTGAGTCTATTAATCAAATGATACAAAGCTATCTTAGATGCATCATTTTTATGTGAAAACATTGATTCTCCACAAAAAATATTACCTATACTAATTCCATATCCACCACCAACTAACTCCCCTTCATAATAACTCTCAAATGAGTGGGCAAAACCCATGTTATGCAGTGCTATGTAACTTTCTATCATTTCATCATTTAACCATGTTTTACCACTGTTTCTTGGAGTGTTTTGGCAGTTTTTTATTACTTGTTCAAAGTTAGTATCAAACTTAATTTCATAAATATTTTTGTTTATTGATTTCTTTAGGGATTTTGAAACTTTAAAATCTTCAAATTTTAATATACACCTAGGATTTGGACTCCACCATAAAATAGGATCATTTTCATTGTACCAAGGAAATATTCCACATAAATAGGCTTTAATAACTCTGTTAGGATTTAAGTCTCCACCATGACATAAAATTCCACTTTCATGGGCAGTGTTTGGATGGGGAAAAGTGTGTGAGTATCTATCTATAGAGCGGATATACAATCTAATATCCTTTTTATATATCAAAACAAAAAAGATTTTTTGTTTTGATTATCATTTTATAGTCCTGAAATAAATGTAGCTAAGGCTTCAATTTCTTCAGGTGTTTTAGTAGAAACTTGACCTACCATAACACCCTTCATAGGTCCACCATAAGTTCCATCTTTATATCCGTTTAAAGCATCCATGATTTTTTGTTTATCCCATCCTGCAATAACTTGTGACATATTTAAAGCTTTTTTCTCAGCATTCGCACCGTGACAAGCCGCACATGACGCATATAGTTTTTTACCATCCACAGCAACTTTTGTAGGTGCTACATTTTCAATAGCCTTAGCAACAGCTGGTGCTACTGTGTTTACTGTTTCATTTACTATTTTTTCAGCTGTTTTCATAGTATCATTTACTACTTCTTTTGTAGTTTCAACTACCATTTTTTTAGTTTCTTCAACTGTTTCATCGTTTTTTAGATTTTCGATTACTTGAGAAGTAGCTTCACTAACTGTGTTTACTACTTCTTTAGATGCATCTGTAATAATCTTAGAATTACTTTGTTCAGTTTGAACTTCAACTTTTGTTTCAGCTTCTTTTTCTTCTGTACAACCTGTAAATAAAATTGCTGCACTAGCAATAAATGTAAAAATCAACTTCTTTCCAAGAATATTCATAATTTTCCTTTTTATTTTATTATACAATTATATTGTGTAATAATTGTTAATTTTCATAAACAAATACGAATTCATCTTTTTTATAATCGATTTTTACTAATCCACCTTTTTTTAACTGACCAAATAAAATTTCATCTGTAAGTGGATTTTTAATTTTCTCAGAAATAACTCTATTAAGTGGTCTAGCACCCATAGCTTTGTCATATCCAAGTTCTGCTAATGCTTTTTTAGCAGCAGCTGTTATCTTAATATAAATATTTTTATCTTTTAACTGCTCTTCTAAGTCTTCAATAAACTTACCAGCAACTTTAGCAACAATATCCATACTTAAGCCATCAAATGAAACCACAGAATCAAGTCTGTTTCTAAACTCAGGAGCAAAGAATTTATTTATTGCTTTGTTTTCATTTAGATTATCATCTTTAGCAAATCCCATAACACTAGCTTCTGTTGCACCTAAGTTTGATGTCATAATTAATATTACATTTTGAAAATCTGCTTTATTTCCACTATTGTCTGTTAATTCAGCATTATCCATAACTTGCAGTAAAACAGCCATTAAATCAGGATGAGCCTTTTCAATTTCATCTAATAATAAAACCGTATGTGGATGTTTTCTAATGGCTTCTGTTAAAAGTCCACCTTGTTCAAATCCAACATATCCAGCAGGTGCTCCAATTAGTCTTGAAATAGTATGAGCTTCCATGTATTCACTCATATCAAATCTTTCAAAATGTATACCTAATTGAGTTGAAAGTTCTTTAGCAACTTCTGTTTTACCAACACCCGTAGGTCCTGTGAAAAGAAAAGAACCAATAGGTTTTTTATCAAGTCCAAGACCTGCTTTATTTCTTTTAATAGATTGTGCAATATTAGTAATGGCATTATCTTGTCCAAATACTCTTTTTTGCATAGATTTCTCAAGATTTTTAAGTAATGATAAATCAGATTTAGTAGCACTTCTAGCAGGTATATGTGCCATTTTTGCAACTATTGCTTCAATATCTTTTTGAGTAATTGTGATGTTTTTATCTGATTTTGTTTTTAATTGAGTTGCAATTTCTATTTTTTTAGACGCCCCAACCTCATCAATAACATCAATAGCACAATCAGGTAAAAATCTATCAGTAATGTATTTTTTACTTAATTCAACTGCACTTTCAATTGCTTTTTTAGAGTATTTAACCCCATGATATTCTTCATATTTAGATTTTAATCCGTCTAAAATCAAAATTGCATCGTCATTAGATGGTTCATTTACATCAACTTTAGCAAATCTTCTAGATAAAGCTTTATCTTTAGAGAAATCATTTCTAAATTCAGCAAAAGTTGTAGCACCAATACATCTTAACTTTCCATTTGCTAATAATGGTTTTAAGATATTTGATGCATCCATAGCACTTCCACCAACACTTCCTGCTCCAACTATTGTATGAATCTCATCAATAAATACAATGGCTTTATTGATTTTTGATACTTCTTTTAAAAGTGTTTTTAACTTCTTTTCAAAATCACCCCTATATTTAGTACCAGCTATCATAGATCCCATATCAAGTGAGAACACCTTAGAGTCATATAAAAACTCTGGTACTTCTTCATTTGCTATTTTTAAAGCTAAACCTTCTGCTATTGCTGTTTTACCAACACCAGGTTCACCTACTAAAATTGGATTGTTTTTCTTTCTTCTACTTAAAACTTCAATCACCCTTGAAATTTCTAAGTCCCTACCAATTACAGGATCAATTTCACCTTTTTTAGCGACTGAAACTAACTCTGTAGAGTTGTTTTTTAAAACTTTGTTTTCATTGTTTTCATCTTCAGCTTCAACATCTTCATCATTATCTTTGTGAGATATCTCTTCTAAAATGTCAACTTTTTGAATACCTAGTTTTTTTAATAAATATGAAGCATAAGTTTTTTCATCTTTTAAAATAGCAACAAACATATCTTCAACACCTGCTTTACTTCTTCCACTGCTTTGAATATGGGCTACCATATACTCAATAGTTGAAGATAAAGACATTGTTTCTATTGGTTCATCCGCAATACCTTCTGGTAATTTTGGTGTATTTTCATCAATATATTTCTTCATATCTTCAAAAATCTTACTTGAATCTACACCTAAATCAACAAAAAGGTTCTCAATCATTTCGTCATGTAACAACATCATAAAAATATGTTCTAAAGTCAAATACTCGTGACTTGATGTTTTAGCATAACTAACTGCTTGGGCAAAAATTGTTCTTAATTCTTTACTAATCATAATAGACTCTTTTCTTATTCTTCTTCCATAATTGCTTTTAGAGGAAATCCCTTTTCTCTAGCCATTGTCTTTACTTGGGCCACTTTAGTTGATGCTATTTCGTGTGTATAAACTCCACAAACTTCTCTTCCATTATTGTGAATGTTTAACATAATCGCCGAAGATTCGTCAACAGTTTTCTTGAAAACTTTAACTAATACATCTATAACAAAATCCATTGTTGAATAATCGTCATTTAATAAAATAACTTTAAATTTTTGAGGTTCTTTAACTTCAATATCATCATCTAATTCAATTTCTATATTACTTCCCACTTCAAACCTTTACTATGTTAGAATAAATTTTAAATTTTAAGTAAATATTATAACAAAAAGAAGATTAGAGAAAATTAGATGAAACAAAAACCTAAATATTATAAAGATAAAACACTATTTGTAAGTGCAACAAATACAGATGTTGGAAAAACATACGCAAGTGAAACATTTTTGAGATACTTTGCAAATGCGGGATTAAAGGTTGGGTATTTAAAACCTTGTGAAACAGGTGTAATAGATTTTCCTTTAGATGGAACAAAAATGTTACGTTTAGTAAAGGATCTGAATTTTGAATTTGATTTTACTATTGATGATGTGGTGCCATTTCAATTTTCATTACCTGCTGCTCCATGGATTGCTAAAAATGATACATATATTGATATGAACTTTTTAAAAGATCAAGTAACTAAACTAAAAGAAAAATGTGATGTACTTATTATAGAAGGTGCTGGTGGATTAATGGTACCAATTCAAAATGATATATTAATAATAGATTTAATAAGAATTTTAGAGTGTGATGAAACATTTTTAATAGCACCATCAAAACTTGGTTGTATAAATGATACTTTACTTTCAATTGAAGCTTTAAAAAATAGAAATATTAATCATAGTTTGTATGTAAATTTATATGAAGATAAAGATAGTTTTGAGAAGGTATCAAAACCCTATTATGATAAGTGTATAAAATATAAGTTTTTACAAGAATATTTGGTGTGAATCTTACACTAAATATTTTTATTTAAAATTACTTTTTTGTTGATTTATACTGTTTTTTTTCAATTTTTTTCTAAATTCGCACAAACTTTATGCTGGTTTTTCATCAAATATTCATACCCAATAGCTACTTTTTAGTAGTATGCTTAAGTTTTCTTTACCTTATTTGTGGGATAGATTAAAGTTTTTAAATTTTAAACTTAAATTATTTTGCTATTTTAAATCCTATAAAAACAATTCATATTAAATTCTGTATAACTTACATGTTCGATTTCATTTTCAATAAATTTGAAAGATGAAAAACTGTAAAGTATTTAATTACAATTAAAATAGAAAGGTACATTAAGATGACTTCTGCAATAGATTTATCTAAGTTAACAGCAAATGACGACTTAACACCAGTTCTTGGTGGACATTGGCCAGGTATTCAAATATATTACCCACCAATCAAATTCAACCCTTTAGATGGAACATACGAAAGTATGGAACAAGCTAAGTTAAGATTACAAAAACATGCATATAAAACAAAAGCACACACTGTATTATTTGACTTAGAAGATGGTTGTAGACAAAAAGCAATGTCTAGAGAGCTTTTAATTCAAGAACTTCCAAAGTTCCCAGAAAGAAACTTCCAAATTGCTATCAGAATTAACCCGTTTAGAACTGATGAGTATGAAGAAGATTTAAAAATGTTAAAACAAATCCACAAATATGTAGATGTTATTGTTTTAGCTAAAGCTGGTGAAGTATATGGTTCAGCAGAAATTAGAGATTTATCTTCATGGTTAGTTTCTATTGGTTCAGACTTAACAATTCAACCAATTATTGAGCACCCAAAATCATTACAAATCGCTGATAGATTAATGGATCATTCAACTGTTAAGCACATTGTATTTGGTATTCACGATTTCTCTAAAGCTATGGCTTATAAAATCACTCCAAAAGGTTGGATTGATGAACTTGAAACATTCTTTAATATTTTAACTATGGAAGCAAGAGTTAAAGGTACGGGAGTAATCGGTGGAGTTGAAGTTATGTTAACACCACATTCATTACCTGATTCATGTGTAGAGAAGAAAGATATCAGAAGATGGTTAGATTTACATGGTGATGAAGCTTCAAGGGCTGTTTATGCACATGCACAAAGAGAATATGCAATGGGATTAACTGGTAAACAAGTTATTACTCCAAATCATATTAATGTTTGTAAAGTTGCCTTTACTCCATCTCCAAAAGAGATAGCAAAAGATGTAAACATCTTAAAGGCTGCATTAGAAGCAGATGCATTATTATCAGGTGCAATTAGATACGAAGGTGAAATGTTAGATCCACCAATGTTTGGTAAATCTTTACAAAATCTTTTAAGAGCATATGCACTTAGAGCGTTACCTAAAGAAGATGAATTATTCGCATTATCTGTATTAAACAAAATGCCAATTCATACATTCAAAGAAAACTGGCCATACGGTCAACTGTAAGAAATTAAGGAGAAAATATTATGAGTGAAAACATTACAATTGAAGTCCCTGAATTTTTAAATCTTGGTGTTGCATGTACTTCAGCTCACGTTGGTACAAAAAAAGAAAACAGCACAGCAATGATTATTGAAGATGACAAATTAGGAACTGATGAGATTTCTTACAAAGATTTAGCACAAAAATCAGACCAAGTTTGTAACTTTTTAACGGGACTTGGATTAGAGCCAAGAGATAGAGTATTAGTTTGTTTAAAAAACTCACTTGCATATCCTATTTCTTTCTTTGGAGCAATTAAAGCAGGAATTATCGCTGTACCTACTTCAACTTTATTATCAGGTTCTGAAGTTAAGTATTTAGCAGAAGATTCACAAGCAAGCGCTATTGTTATGAGTGCTACTATGTATGTAAACTTAGTGCCATACTTAGAAAACTGTGATAACTTAAAAACTATTATAGTTGCAGGTTGTGATTCTGTTGAAGAGTTAAAAAAACCAAAAGATATCAATGTATATGCTTTAAATGAAATTTTAGCAACAACTGATACTACAGCAAATCATTACAAGTCAAAATCAGGTGAACCTGCATACTTAGTATATACATCAGGTACAACTGGTTATCCAAAAGGAGTATTACACTCTCATCGATCATTAATCGGAAGAACTCCAGCTACTGAATACTGGTTTGATTTCAAAGAAAATGACAGAATCATGCACTCTGGTAAATTCAACTGGACATATGTATTAGGATCTGCTTTAATGGACCCATTATACAACGGTCATACAGTTATTGCTTATGAAGGTGGAAATGACGCTGGAACTTGGATTAACTTAATCAAAAAACATAAATGTACTATCTTTATTGGTGTACCAACTATTTATAGACAAATTGTTCAAAAAACAGACTTTACAATTGAAGATTGTCCATCTTTAAGATACTGTATGTCTGCAGGTGAGCATTTATCTGATGAAATGATTGGATTATGGCAAGACAGATTTAAACAAGATATTTATGAAGCAATTGGTATGTCTGAATGTTCATACTATATTTCACACTCAAAAAATAACCCAATTAGACCTGGAAGTGCTGGATTTGTTCAACCAGGACATACAGTTAAACTTTTAGACCCTGATACTTTAGAAGAAGTTGAAGATGGAACTGAAGGTATGATTTGTATTGGTGAAGATGATCCAGGTTTATTCTTAGAATACTGGCAATTAGAAGAGGAAACTCAAAAAGCTAGACACGATGGTTACTTCTTTACAGGTGATTATGCTAAAAAAGATGAAGATGGATATATCTGGTTTATTGGTAGAAAAGATGATATTATCAATACATTTGGATTTAGAGTATCTCCGCACGAAATAGAAAGAGTTGTAAAAACTCATGACGATGTAGCTGATTGTGTAGCCTTTGGTTTAGAACTTGAAAAAGACAAAATCATAGTAGCAATTGCTGTAATTGGTCAAGAAGAATTAAGTGAAGAAAAAGAACAAGAAATCTTAAAATTCTCACAAGATAACTTAGCTAAATACAAAGCACCTAAAGTAATTTTTGGACTAAAAGATTATCCAAGAACTAAAAATGGAAAAGTATTAAGAAAACAATTAGTTAAAAACCTTCATGAGCAATACCATGCAAAAGAATCTGGTGAAGAAATAGTTGAATACAAAGCTAGAAGATCTATGTTATTTGTACCATCGTACAACAAATCAAATGTTGAAAAAGCAAAACCTGTTTTAGCTGATTCAATTATCTTTGATTTAGAAGCAATTTTAGAAGACCAAAGAGAAATTGGTAGAAATACTTTAAGAGAAGTTTATAAAGAGCAAGGTTGTAAATTTGGTGAATCTGAAAGAATCTTAAGAATAAACAACTTAGGAAGTGAAGATTTAGCAAAAGATTTAGAACTTGCAAAAGAACTTGAACTAGATGGTTTATTATTCTCTAAAATTGATTGTAAAGAAGATGTATTAGAAGCAGAAAGATTAATCAATGAAGTTAATCCTGAATTAACATTAATGATTATGATTGAAACTCCATTATCTGTATTAAATATTCAAGAAATCTGTGCAGCATCAGCTAAAGTTGAAGTTGTTGTAGTTGGTTCTAATAAATTAGCAAACAGATTACATATTGATATTAAAAAAGGTAGTAAAGCAATGTTTAACTACTTATCACAAATTGCATTAGCATCTAAAGCTTATGGTAAAACTGTGATTGATGGACCACACTTCAATATTCATGATGAATTTGCTTGTGAAGATTCAACAAAAGATGCATTTAACTTAGGATTTGATGGTAAATCATTAATTCATCCAATCCAAATTGAATACATCAATGATATCTTCACTCCAAAACAATCAGAAGTTGAAGATTATGAGATAATGATTTCTAAGTATGAAGAAGCTGAAAAAGAAGGTAAGGAAGTTATCCTTCACAATGATAGATTAGTAGATATTCATAGAATTAGATGGGCTAAAAAAATGATCACTTTATATGAAACATATAAAGCTTTAGGTCAAAATTTATTTGGTAAATAAGGAGATTAATTTGTCAAAAATTAACGTTGGTAACTTTTTTGAAGATTTTTCAATAGGTCAAGAAATAATTCACCCTTTACCTAGAACAATTAGTGAAGGTGATGTATCTTTATACATCGCTTTTACAGGTTCTAGATTTGCTTTACATTCATCTGATGAATTAGCACAAGAAATGGGATATGATGAAAGACCTGTTGATGATGTTTTAAATTTCCATTTAACATTTGGTAAATCTGTTCAAGATATTTCTTTAAATGCAATTGCTAACTTAGGTTATGCAGAAATTTCATTCCCTAACCCAGTTTATCCTGGTGATACTGTAAGTATGATTTCTACAGTAATTGGATTAAAAGAGAACTCAAATGGTAAAAGTGGAGTTGTTTATGTTCATTCTATTGGATATAACAATGAAGGAAAAGAAGTTTTAAACTTCAAAAGATGGGTAATGGTTCATAAAAAAGATAAGGAAACTAAATTAGGTATTAATGAAGTTCCTACTTTTAAAGAATCAACACCTATAACTGATACAATTAATATTCCTGAAATTGACTGTGTAGATACAAATGCAACAGGTGGAGAATATTTCTTTGAAGACTATGAAAAAGGTGAAAGATTAAATCACCCTGAGGGTATTACTGTAGATAACAGTGACCACACTTTAGCTACAAAGTTATACCAAAACAATGCAAAAGTACACTTCAATGATCATATGATGAAATCTACTCCTATGGGAGAAAGATTAATGTATGGTGGAATTGTAATTTCTATGGCTAGAGCTATTTCATTTAATGGATTACAAAATGCCCAATGGATGTATGCAATTAACTCAGGTGCACATTGTAACCCAACTTACGCTGGTGATACAATTTATGCTTATACTGAAGTAATTGACACTATTGATCATAAAAGAGATGATATTGGATTATTAAGATTAAGAACAGTTGCTGTTAAAAATCAAAAATCTTCTGAAATCGAAAATCCAAAAGGTGAAGATGGTAAGTATCTAAAGAACGTAGTTCTAGATTTAGATTATACGGTTATAATACCAAAGAAAAAAACAAAAAAATTACAAAATTAAATTTAATTAAAAGGATAAAAATATGACACACCCAAACGAAGCCCTATTTGAATCTGGTAAATCTTTACCAATTATTCCAACTTGTGAACACTTTGCAGGAAGCGAGAAACTTATTTTAAAAGGTTTCGAGATGCAAAAGAAACTTGGACCTGTATTTGATATTACTTGTGACTGTGAAGATGGTGCAGAAACTGGTAAAGAAGTTGCTCATGCTGAAATGATCGTTAGAGTTGTTAACTCAGATGCTAACCCATACGGTATGGCTGGAACTAGAATCCATGATTTCTCTCATCCAGACTGGAGACAAGATGTTGATATTTTAGTACCTGGTGCTGGTGAAAAATTAGCATACATTACATTACCAAAATCAACTTCATACGAAGAAGCTAAAACTCAAATTGAGTACATTCAAAAAGTTGCTAAAGAAGCTGGTATTTCAAGAGAAATTCCAATTCACATCTTAATTGAAACTCATGGTGCATTACAAGATGTAGAGAAAACTGCTACATTACCATGGTTACAAGTATTAGACTTTGGTTTAATGGACTTTGTATCTGGTTACCAAGGTGCAATCCCTGCTATTAACATGAGATCTCCAGGTCAATTTGATCATAGATTAATTGGTGCTGCTAAAGCAAAAGTTGCTCAAGCTGCTATCCAAAACCATGTTATTCCAGCACATAACGTAACATTAGATCTTAAGAACCCATACCAAACTTTCAAAGATGCAGAAAGAGCTAGAAACGAATTTGGATTCATGAGAATGTGGTCAATTTACCCAACACAAGTACAAGCAATCGTTGATGCTATGAAACCTGACTTCACAGAATTAGAAGCTGCTCAAAATATTCTTTTAGCTGCTCAAGATGCTGAATGGGGACCAATTCAATATGATGGTGAGTTACATGACAGAGCTACATATAGATACTTCTGGGAATTAGTTCAAAGAGCTCATTTCTCAGGTGCAAAATTAATGGAAGATGTAACTAAAAGATTCTTCGCTTAATTTTTTTACAAAACTCAAGACACTTTGTCTTGAGTTTTTTTTCTCTACAACAAATAAATCTTATGTATAGTTGTAAAAACTAAACATTTTTTAAATTAAATATTTATCTTAATATACAAAAAGATAAATTTCATATCTACATTGGTATAATTTATAAATTTCTAAAAAAGGAAAACGATGAGCGTAATCAAAGAACAAGATATTATAGATAGTATTGCAGATGCCTGTCAATATATTTCATATTTTCACCCTGAAGATTTTGTAAAATCTATAGTTGAAGCATATGAAAATGAAAAGTCAGAAGCTGCTAAAAATGCATTAGGACAAATTTTAATAAATTCAAAAATGTGTGCATTAGGACACAGACCTTTATGTCAAGATACAGGAAGTGTTAACATTTTTGTAAGAGTTGGATTAAATGCAAAATTAGAAATTACTAAAGAATTAGTAGATGTATTAAATGAAGGTGTAGCTCAAGGTTATACTAATCCTGATAATACATTAAGATACTCAGTAGTTTCAGACCCAGCTGGTGAAAGAAAAAATACTAAAGATAATACTCCAGCTGTTATTCATGTAACAGTTGATAACTCTGATGAAATAGATATCACAGTAGCTGCTAAAGGTGGTGGTTCTGAAAATAAATCTAAATTCGCTGTATTAAATCCATCTGATTCAGTTTATGATTGGGTTATGGCAAACGTAAGAGAAATGGGTGCTGGTTGGTGTCCTCCTGGAATTTTAGGTATTGGTATTGGTGGAAATCCTGAAAAATCAATGCTTTTAGCAAAAGAAGCTTTAATGGGTCATGTTGATATTCATGAACTTATTGAAAGAGGACCTCAAAACGCATTAGAAGAGTTAAGATTAAGACTTTATACAGATATTAATAAAATTGGTATTGGAGCACAAGGTCTTGGTGGTTTAACAACTGTTGTTGATGTTAAAATCTTAGATTACCCTTGTCATGCAGCATCATTACCTGTTGCAATGATTCCTAACTGTGCGGCTACTAGACATATTCACTTTAAATTAAAAGGTGGAGAAGGTGCAGCTAAATTTGCTAAACCTGATTTAGATTTATGGCCTGATATTGAGTTACCATTAGATTCTATTAAAAAAGTAAACATTGAAGATTTAACTAAAGAGAACTTATCTCAATTTAAATCAGGTGATACTTTACTATTAACAGGAAAAATTTTAACTGCACGTGATGCTGCTCACAAAAAAATCGTTGAGTACAAAAATGCTGGTAAGCCACTCCCAAATGGTGTTGATTTAAAAGATAGATTTATCTACTACGTTGGACCTGTTGATCCTGTAAGAGATGAAAAAGTTGGACCTGCTGGACCTACAACATCAACTAGAATGGATAAATTTACTAAAGACATGATGGAAATTGGAATCATGGGTATGATTGGTAAAGCAGAAAGAAAACAACCAACAATTGATTTAATTAAAGAGTACAAATCTATGTACTTAATTGCAACTG
This sequence comes from Sulfurovum sp., assembly GCA_039767755.1. Taxonomy (GTDB): domain Bacteria; phylum Campylobacterota; class Campylobacteria; order Campylobacterales; family Arcobacteraceae; genus JALRJW01. The sequence goes on along the minus strand of JBDNBT010000040.1, from coordinate 7,470 downwards.
GTGGAGCTGCTTACTTAATTTCTCAATCTATTAAAGATGCTAAGGTATTAGCATTTGAAGAAATGGGAATGGAAGCTATCTATGAGTTTGATGTGGTTGATATGCCTGTAACTGTAGCAGTTGATACAGAAGGTGTTTCAATTCACACAACTGGACCTGCTAAATGGAGAACTATTTAATATAGTCTTATGTAAAAGGTTTTTACCTTTTACATATCCTTTTATAACTCTTTTCTTATTTTTTATCTAAAACCAAACTTAATAGACCAAACTACCTTTCTTTTTTGACTTTTATAAGATAGAAACAATGTTATATTTTTATACTTTTATATATAGGAATAAATATGTTAATTGATGACTTAAAAGATTACATGGGATTTGCAGTAGCTGGGAACTTTGCTAACCACTTAGGTGAAGCAGGTGAAGCTGATGAATTTGCTGTAATAGAAACAAAAGAAAAAGATGCACCTAAAGGAATGTTTCCTTTTTATGTAAAAGGGCATGATTCTTTTTTAGGTACCTATCCAATTTGCGATGAGATTATTTATACTCATGGTAGAGAAGATGATAACCTTCAAGTTGAAGCAGAAGTAGCTTTAATTTGTGATTTTGTATATGAAAATGAAAAAGTCATCGATATTATTCCTAAATATTTCTCTGCATTTAATGACTTTTCAATTAGAGTTCAAGATGGAAATAAATTAAGTACAAAGAAAAACTGGGGAGAAAAAACAAAAGGTATCTCTCAAGATGTAATTGAAATAGATAACTTCACAGAAGATGGTATCTTAAATAGATATCATATAGCATCATTTATTAAAAGAAATGGTGTAGTACATGATTATGGTACTACAAGTGCTGTTAAATCATATAGTTACTTCTTTAATCAACTAAAAGATTGGATGATAGATAAACTAAATACTCAAGAAGACTGTGGACCTTTAGAAGAATTAACACAGTTTGTAAAAACAGCAGCACCAAAATCAAATGGTATATTAATAGCAGCAGGTGCTACTGCTTATGCTGATTTTGGAAAGAAGAATTTCGTACAAAAAGGTGATGAAATTTTTGTATATATTTATGATGCTCACTTCCATTCATTTGATGATATGTACAATGATATGTGTGGTATGGATACTTTTTTAAGTAAGTGCTCAAAGCTTCACCAAATAGTTCAATAACACTCTTCATTAACACTTTTATTATAGAATTTAAACATAAAAAACTTTTAGGAGCTTTAATATGTTTAAATCTATATTATTAACTTTTTCTTGTATATTCTTATTTACAGCTTGTACCTCAAATAATTACAACCTACATAAAAACAAAGTAGACTTTGAAGCAAACAAAACCTATACATTTAGTTCATGTGCCTCATTTACCTATAAAAACTCTATTAACTCACCAATATATGGAAATCTTTTTATTGAAGTATTAGATATGGGAATGGATTGCAAATGGAATGGATTTGAAAGGGGATATTTTACTAGTTTATTTAAAAGTGAACTAAAGCTAAAGTCTATGACAAAAGTAGAAGAAGTAAACTTTACAAATTATGAAATTACAACTTATAAAATAGATGATGATTTTTATGTTAATTTTATCCTATATTTTTTAAGAAATGAAAGCCAAATAATAGTTGATTATGATGGAGTATTAAGTACAGAAATCATAAGAAATTTTGATAAAACATATGAAAACAAATACATAAATGAAAAAAGATTTAAAAGTAGTTTTGATAGTTCTTTAGTTGAAAAAAACTATATAAACAACTACTTTTATGAAGAAAGAGAAATACTAAATAGAGATTAAGAGTATATACTCTTAATCTCTATAGATCAACTAGAGCTTTGAACTTAACTCCACATCTACCGATATTATCAAGGAATACATGATTTCTATCATTTATTTTATCATCTTCAATGAATTGTTTTGTAACTTGTAAAATTACAGGTGTAGTATCACCAGGAATTTCATAAGTATCATAATATTCACAGAAAAGTGCACTTTGTGAGTTTGCTATCATTGGAGGGAAGCCATCTAATACTTCTGTTACATCAATTTCAAACTTCTCAACTTCACTCTCATCTTTTTTAAGTGGAGTAGCACATTTTTGAACTAAAGGAGCATCTTCTTTTTTAGCAAAACAAATAGTAGCTTTTTTTGTTTTTAAAATATTAGCTAAAGAGTCTTTTGGTGTACCATCATCTTTTTTGCCAATAGCAACTAAAACTAATGCTGGATTTGTAGAAATTGGGATAAAGTATGAAAATGGTGCGCAGTTTAGTACTCCATTTTCTTCAGTTACTATCCATGCAATAGGTCTTGGAATAACTGTACCTGACATAATTTTATATCTATTTAAATCATCAATATCTTTATAATCTAAAATCATAATTTTCCTTTTAATTTTGTATTATAAATAATATCCAAACAAGTAACTATTTCCCAAAAATAGTGTTTAAATTATCACGAAATAATTAAATTGTTTCTAAAAGAAATTAATTTAAATTGCAAATTCTTTTTCAACTTCTTTAGCTATTAAATCACCCTTTAAAGATAATGAAAAATCTAAAACATAACCTTCTGCTTTAAGTTTTTTTAAAAGTCTTTTACCCTCTTTTAAAGAAAACATTCCTGTATTTTCTAACTTGATAACTATGTCATTTAAAGTTTCATCTGACTCTTTTTTTAAAATACCTAAAAGTAAAACTTTTTCATCTATATCCATTTTAATAATCCTTTATAATATGTTGCAAATAAAATAAACCCTATACCTAATATAATTGTAATTGTAGCAAGACTTACATAGTTTGCTAATATACCAATTAAAAAAGTTGTTCCAGCACATGAAATCATAAAAAACATATCATTATATGAAACAACTCTACCTATATACTCTTTTTCACAATTTTCTTGTAAAAGTGCATAGGTAAATGACCATAAAGTTGTAGTAAATAATCCAATTGTAAATTGTGCAAATAATGCTAAGTAAAAATTCTCTTGAACTAATCCCCAAAAAATTATAGTAATACCCTGTAATATTAGTAAATAATATAAACTGTCTTTGTTTGTAAACTTTGATAATATAAAAGGCCCTATCATAAGTCCAACTGCTCTTGTGGCATTTGATAGTCCAATGGCAAGTGGTACAGCTATTACATGTTTATATTCATTTTTAGCTAATAGTGTAACTAAAGTATCAAATGAAGTTAAACCAACACTTGCATGAAGTATTATAAGCCTAAATATTAATTTATGATTTTTTATATAATTAAAACCATCAACTATTAGTTTTTTTATTTTATGGTTATACTCATTTGCTTGAACTTCAAAGTGTATTCTCATAAGTAATAATAGCGCAAAAACAAACATACAAGCATCTATTATAAAAGCAGTCGTTACACCGTATGCATTTACTACTAAAGCACTTATAGCCATTCCTAACGCATAAGTTAATGACCATATTATAGAATGAATTTCATTTGCTCTTTGTAAAGCCTGCCCACTTAAAAGCTTTGATAAAAGTGACATTTCAGTTGAGAAAAACATAGATGAAGCACTCATTCTAATGAAAATAAATAACATCAATAGCCATATTTCACTTGGTTTATCAATAGTTAAAAACAATAAAGTCATAGATAGTTCTACAAACATAAGTATGTACATTAATTTTTTGATATTAAATCTATCAATTATAGCACCCGATAAAACAGCAATAAATATAGCAGGTAAAAAGTGCATAGCAGTAACTGTTGCAATAGCTAGTTCTGAGCTTCCAAACTCTACAAGCATAGTATAAATTGCCACATTAGAAAACCATGTAGCAAAATATACAAGTAGTTGTAATAGGCTTAAATCCTTAACAACCTTATGATTTTTAAATAACTCAGCATAGTTCAATATTTAATAAAACCTCTTGGAAAATAGCATTATTAGCTTCATCATCTTCTTCAAATGGAGTTAAATAGTTTACATATTTATTTCCAGCATAAAAAAATGCACATCCACTTTTAATATCATCATTTATTTTAACTATAAACTTTGCTTCACCGTGCTGTGATGAAATTATTACTTCATCATTATCTTTAAAACTTGCACTACTATTTAAATACACAAAATCATCTTTAGCAAACTGAGAGTTTAAAGACTTAGGGTTTTTAGCTGTAATTAAATAAAAGTTGTCATCTTTTTTCTTTTTATATAAAGGCTCAACATTTAAATCCTCTAAAAATTCAAATTCATCAAATTGTTCTTCAAGTTCAACTTCTGTGTCTTTGTAGTATGAGATTATTTCATCTTCACTTTTTAGTTTATTAAAACCAAAATTCTCACACAGATAGTTTGCCATTTCATATTCAGTTATAGTATTGATATCTTTTTGCTCAACCGCATCTGAAATAGCTTTATACTCATGTCCATAAGATAATCTAACATCTTTTTTTGTTAGAAAAGAACTAGAAGGTATAATTAAATCTGCATAATCACAAGTGTCATTTTCACTTATTCCAAAATAAACCACAAAGGTATTTTTTAAACCTTCAATTACTTTTTTAGTGTTAGGTGAACTAACAACAGGGTTAGCACCTTGAATAAATACTAAATCATATTTTCCATAATCAATTTTTGGCAATGAAACTTTTTTGTTTTTACTTTTTGTATCAAATAAATCATCATAACCATTCATAGATGAACCTAAATACCAAACTCCACCTGCATCTTCGTTTTTATATATCCCTGCAAACATAGCAAAAGAATCTATAGCTCTTGTAATTTGAGTACCTTCAAGATACTTTTGAGGCCCTACTCCTAATATAATTGCAACTTTTTTATTTTCTATTAAATCAAAAAGTTTATATACATCATCTAAGTCAATTCCACAGTTTTGTTCATAGGCTACAAGTGGTCTATTCTTAGCAACATCAAAGAACCAATCATGACCTTCACTATTTTCTTCTAAATACTCTTCATCATCAATACCATTCATATATGCAACACGAGTAAGCATTAAGGCTAGTTCATTATCTGTTTTTGGATTTATTTGTAAATGTAGTTGTGATTTTTTAGCTATATCAGTTTTAACAGGATCAATAGTAATAAATGTCTTATCTTTTACTAAATTATACATATGTGCAGATGTTTCAGTGAAATTTCTTCCCCAAACAATAATTACATCACTATTGATAAGATTTTCAATACCAGGGTTTATGCTTTTACCTCTACCTTGAATAATTCCTTCTTCACCTGCTGCTTCACATAATGAACCCTTAGTTAGAGTTGAACCATATTGTGAAAAGAAGTATTTTGTAGATTTTTGCATTACTCCTAAATTTCCAGATCCTTTATAAAAAAGTGTTTTCTCAGGGCTTGTATTTTTTAGTTTTTCTACTAAAATATTTAAAGATTGCTCTAAAGATATATCTTTACCTTCAAATTTTGAAGTTAATAAATACTCCTCATTTACTAAATTAGCAAAGTTTACACAAAGCTTTCCATTTGTTACTATATTTTCTTTATCGCCCTTTAATTTACCTTCTTCATATTTAACTTGACAAGTATCAAAACAATCTAATGGGCATGCTACGTTATTTGAACTCAATTTTTACCAACCTTGAAAATGCTTTTGGCTTATCAACTAAAAGTTGAACTTTATATGATGAAATATGATTTTCATCTGCAACATTATATATTTTATTAATTTTTGTATTAGTTTCTTTCCCGTCTAAATATATAGTTTTAGTTTTAATATCATCAATTATATCAATAGGAATATAAACTTCAAGTTTAGCTTTAGTAACATCTTTAGCATCATATAAAGATGTACCAGGATTAACATAGTCACCCTCTTTTACATATATGTTCGAAATATACTTTGATTTTTCTACGAGTTTTTTATTTTTTAGTGTATCTTTTAGAGTTTCAATTTTAATTAGTAAATCTGCTTTAGTAGATTGAAGATTAATCACTTTTAGTTTTTGTGTATCTTTTTCAAATTGAGATTTTGAAGTAACTTTATTTAATCTATCTAAATTTAATGCTTCAATATCAATCATTTCATTTACAAGATTTAATTTATTTTTTGATTGTTCTAGTTCGATTTTATTTAAAGTGGTATCTATTTCAATGATCACATCATTTTTAGCAATATTACCCTCAACTTTTGTATTAGAGTATACAACTTTACCAGATACAGATGACTTTACAACATAGTTTTGGATAGGTTCAAGTTTTGCATAATATTCATTTGCAAAGACAGTACATATTGATAGGATAAGTCCAAAAAAAACTTTCATTATTTTTCCTTAAATTTTTTATAATTTTTTTATATAGTCTTACATAAAAAAATAAATAATAAGTTAATATAGCCTATTAAAATTCTAAAGTTCCTTGAATAATAAGTACCTAAACGTATAATGATTAAATAAATCTAATTTTGTAGAGAATTAAGAATAGAAAATGATATACTAAGAGTTTTCTAATATTTCAAGTGCTTTTTGTACTTGAATTTCTTTACTTTCTATATTTACATTTAAAATATATGTATCGAAAATCTTTGGTAGTAAGAAGATTTTTGGAAGACCACTTTCAATTAAAGACTCTTCAGTCTTTATTTCTAAATAATCAGCCGATGGATATCTGTTAATTTCTATAACAGTACCTAAAGTTTTACCATCTTCAATAATTTTGCAATTTAATAAATCAAACCAAAAAAACTCATTGTGTCCTAATAGACAATTTTTTCTAGTTTCTTCATAAGTAGTAAATAATTCTTGATTAGTTAATTTCTTTACTAAATCTATATTTTCATACTCTTCAAATTGAACAGTTTGATTTGAGTTATTAAACTCTTTAATAGTTAAAGTACTGTTTTTATTTGTAATATAAACAGCACCTTTTTTAAATTGTTCAGGGAAATCTGTATCAGCTATAAGTCTTAAGTGACCTTTTAACCCTACAGTTTTACCTAATTTTGCAACATATACTTCTTTTTTCATAAAATCAATTACTTCGCTATTACTTGGATTTTATAAGACACACCATCTTTTGCTTTACAACCATTTGCAATGGTTTTTAAAGCATTGATCATGTTTCCATTTTTTCCAATTAATTTACCAATATCATCACCATGAGCAACAACTGTAATCTCAGCAAAAGTATCTTCAATATAATCAATAGATACTTTTACATCTGCTGGATAATTAACTATTAACTTTGCATAGTTTTCGATGAAATCTGTAATCATTTTTATCTCTTTAAGAATTATTTAGATGCTAATTTTTTAACTTTATCAGATGGTTTAGCACCAACACTTAACCAGTAGTTGTATCTTTCTTCATCTAATTTTAATACTTTTGGCTCTGCAACTGGGTTAAAGTAACCAATTGATTCAATCCATCCTGAATCTCTTCTTTTTCTTGAGTCTGTTACAACGATTCTGTAAAATGGTTTCTTGTTTCTACCCATTCTAGTT
>JBDNBT010000039.1:0-14111 GCA_039767755.1 Sulfurovum sp. | reverse complement strand
TCAGCACTTTGTGGTGCATCGTCTTCAAAAATAAATACTACTCTATAATCATCAACTGTTAAACCTGAATCAATTGGTAATGAAGCTAAAGTTGAAATAACTTGAACATTTTTGTGATCTTCACCTTTTGCTTCTGGAATATATGGTCTAAACGACTCAATACATTCAGATAAAAAAGTATCTGAAAGTTTACATACTAATTCAGATTTTGAAGTATCTACATCTTCTCCAGCAGCTTTTAATGCGTTTAATAAAACAGCAGCGCTACCGTAGTTTTCTTTCCAGTTAATTAATGGATAATTTGCTTGTAATACTTTTTCAGGGTTAAGTTGCCCTTTATCGATTTTTGCAATACCAAATCCAATTGGATTTTTGTACCAAGATTGTGCTTGAATATCTTCTACTAATTTTTTAAATTCTTCTTTTGTATAAGCCATGAGTTCTCCTAAAATTTTCAGGGATTATACTATAACTAAAACAAATAAAACTTTAAGCCTAAAAAATTGTATCCATATCTATTGAAGCCATTGTAGAATCAACACTGTGAAGTGCCTGTAAAAGAGCTTTTACATTTGAAGATCTAAGTAGTATTTCATATCTATATTTATTAGCTAACTTAAAGATAGGACTTTGACCGAAACCTATAAGTTCTATATTTTCTTTTTGTTTTAAAATAGACACATATCTATCTAATTCATCTTTTACTCTAAGACCATTAGTGTGAGCAAAAGTTACCCTTGCCATTTTTACATATGGTGGATATAGTTCTTCTCTAAAGTGGGCTTCACCTTCTAAAAACTCTTGATAATCACTGTTTAACAAGTAATGTGAGAAAAATTCTTGATTTTTTGTTTGAACAATAACTTCACCATCATCTTTTCTACCACTTCTTCCTGCAATTTGAATAAGTAAGGAAAGAGCTTTTTCCCTTGATTTATATGAGTTCATATTTAAAACTGAATCAATACCTAATACTACAGCAAGTTTTACATTATGATAATCATGGCCCTTTGAAAGCATCTGAGTACCAACTAAAATATCTATTTGATCTTTGTTAAAATCATTTAAAATATCTTTTAGTTGCTTATCTGTTTTAACTATATCCCTATCAAATCTTTTTATGACATTATTAGGAAATATTTCTTCAAGTTCTTCTTGAATTTGGGCTGTTCCTACTCTTAAATTATGAATTATTCCATTATTACAAGATGGACAAGAGCTTGGTATTTGTTGAGCATAACCACAATAATGGCATCTTAAAGCCCTATCATTTTTATGTAAACTCATCGAAACAGAACAATATGGACATTCTACTGATTTTCCACAGCTTGTACATATTTGATATTTATAGTTTGCCCTTGTTGGTAAAAATATAATTACTTGTTTGTTTTCATCTATTGCTGCTTTGATTTTATTTATAATCTTATCTGATAAATTACTATCACAATCATCAAAGTAATACTTTTTATTTGAGCTAAAATATGTTTTAGTAAGTCTAAAATATGGTAGTTTTGCAAAACTTCCTAGTGATGCTGTAGCACTACCTAAAATTAGCTGTAAATCATACTTTTTTGATATATATATACTTAAATCTTTTGCATTTAAACGAGGCTTTGAATCATTTTTATATGAGTCATCATGCTCTTCATCAACAATTATACAAGTTAAGTTTTTATAGGGTAAAAAAAGTGCAGATCTAGCACCTGCTAATAGTTTTAGTTTTCCATTATGGATATTTTCAAGTATCTGTTCTTTTTTCTTCTTAGATATTTTTGAGTGCCAAATAGCTACTGAATCTTTAAATACCTTTTCTAATCTTTTTTGCATTTGTGGAGTTAGTGAAATTTCAGGCATAAGTAATACAGCTTGCCCTCCAGTATTTAAGTGCTTTTGGATAGTTTTTATATATATTTCTGTTTTTCCAGCACCAGTATTTGCAAAAAGTAATGCTTGTTTTTTATCTTGTAAAAAATCATATGCATCTTTTTGTTCTTTTGATAATTCTATATCACAATCGTAGTTTTCATTATCATAAGTTTTTTCTTTTAAATTATCAAAGGGTACATATACACTTAAAGCTTCACCTAAACTACATACATAGTACTGAGAAATAAACTTAGATACTTCGATCATATTTTCATCATAATAAAAACTTGTTATTTCTTGAATATCTGTGCATTTAAAACTAGGTTCTTCTTCTACTGTTTTTACTACAACAGCATTGTCAAGTTTTTTTCTATTTCTAAGACCTATTTTAACTAAATGTCCTATATTTAGTTTAGTTTTACTTTGAAATGTTAGTGGGTTAAGTGGAGATTTTAGAAGAGCTAATTCATAGTAATACATATATTAAGAAAATCTTTTTAATTTTTCATCAATTTTTTCTATTTCTGCTTTGAATTGGTTAAACTCTTTAGATAACTTAATAAAAGCAGCAAACAAATCTTTTGTAGAGTTATTTTTGTATGGATCAAGATGTTTTAATAATTCATCTTTAATAGCTGGATCTAAAGATACTGTATAACCCAAATTATCAATTAAAAATGTTACTTCTTCTTTTTTCAAAAATTATCCTATATCTTTTTTTTCTAATAATTTTAAAGTGCTATCTATTTTAAGAAACATGTCTTGATTGTTTACTTTTAAAGAATCATTTTCATCTCTCATCAATTCTAGCTGTATCTTTAACTTCTGATTTTCAGCTAGTAAAAAATTGTATTGATCAATTAAATTATCAATCTTGATATTTAAGCTTTTTGTATCTTTCATGCATTATTTTATCTAAAAAAATCGCTAAATAAATTTAATTGTTAAAGATTTTGTAACTTTTTTTAATTATAATCTTAAAAATTAAAAGGATTGATATGTTTAATAGTGCGCATACAAGATTTAAAATAATCTCTTTACTAGAAGGATTATCGTATTTAATACTGGTTTTTATTGCAATGCCAATAAAATACATAGGAGATAATCCACTACCTGTAAAATATGTGGGAATGGGACATGGAGTATTATTTATAATATTTTGTATCTTTTTATTTGAAGTAACATTTAGAAATAATTGGAAGAAAAGCTTTTCAATTAAGATGTTTATATTATCTTTAATTCCATTTGGATTTATTTTTATAGATAAAGCTATCAAAAATCCAAATGTTCAAAGTTAATTATGTTTAGTACTACAGGTTTTTTAGGGACTCAAGCACCTTTATTTATGGATATTATTACTGTGTTTTTTGCAGTGATGCCATTTTTGTTATTAATTAGTGTTGTATTTGCAGTTAAAAAGAAGTATGCACTACATTTCATATCTCAAGCCATTATTTTAGCTAGCGCCTTAGTTATTACTGTTTTATTTGAAATTGGAGTTAGGGTAACAGGAGTTTTTGCTCAGTTTGCTAAAACGAGCTCTTTTTCATATGATTCAATACTAGTTTTCTTAGTGATCCATATTATCATCGCTGTTTTAGCAGTAGCTGGTTGGCTGTATTTATTTTTATCGTCGTACAAGAAATATAAAGCTCATGGATATACAGCATTTAAAAATACAAACCACAAAAAAATAGGAAAAGCCATATTTTTAGCTTTAACTATTAGTTCTGTTATAGGTATATGTATATATTATGCTTTATTTTTAAGTTAATTAAACAGAAATTATATTTTCTTTTTGAGTTAACCAAGAACTTAAAAGCTCACCTGTGTAGTATATTTGCATATCACAGCTTTTAAGTTCATCTACAATTCCTAAGTTCTCAGCACATTTTTGACAAGCTATTACTTTAACTCCATCTTTTATCATAGCTTTTACTTTTGAAGCCACTTCTTCATCTTTAGAAATTAGTTCTTGTGAAGCTCCCCAAATTAAAACTTCAACCTCATCAACCCAACCTAATTTCTTTGCGTTGTGTGCATATAAACAAACCATATGTAATGATGTTTCTTTATTGTCAGTTGTCCATAAAATTCTAGCTGTGCTCATTAATATCCTTTTAATTGAAATAATATGTATTTACTATATCTGCAAGTATATAAAGCATCAATAGTGAAAATATAATCATATTATAATTTAATTTTTTCATTTTAAAACACGAATGCAATATCATTTATAGTTAAATTATATATATCAATCTTAACACCAGCACTATCTAAAATACTATAAGTAATCGTTAGTTCATTTGGGTTTTGAATTTCAGGGTTAAGCTCTACAAACTCTATATATTTGTCATAATCAATAACACTATAAATAAACATAGCCTTTTCTTTAAACTTTTCATTATCTATAAACTTTTCATAGACCTCTTTATAAGCTACTTTGTCATATTTATCATAGAAGTTCTTTTTATACATGCTTTCACAATAATCTTGTTTTGAATACTCTTTTGTATTCCATAGATTATAATCAGAAGCGATAATAGCTTCTAAATCAGGATGAATTTCAAAAAAGTTATATTTTATATATCCATCTACATTTGATATTTCGTGGGTAGTTTTAATCATTACTTAAAAACCTTTTTATATTATATTTTTATAATTCTAACATAGTAAGTTTTATAGTGCATAAAATATCTGTCCTAAACTTATTCCACCATCATTTAACGGAACTTTTGAAGAGAAATAGTACTTGATGTTATTTTCCTTGAACTTTTTACAAACTAAAGATAATAGCGTTTTATTTTGAAATACTCCACCACTTAATACAACAGGCAAATTATATTTTTTTGCCATTGTGTAAATTATATTTACAAGAGTATTTATGAATTTACTAGCTATTGTTTTTTGAATATTTATTTTATCTCCATTCCTTATCTCTTTTACTATTTCTTTTACTATAGATCTTACCATGGGATTTATATCTATTATTTTAAGATGTATTTCAAAGTCAAAGGCATCTTTTATATTATGATCATATAGTTCTTCTAGTAGTATTCCTGTTTGTCCTTCATAGCTTTGAACATGACATATACCAATAAGTGAAGCAACAGCATCAAATACTCGTCCAACTGAACTAGTTAAAGGAGCATTGACTCCCTTTTGCCATGATGAGTGTAAAGTCTTTATTTCAAAGTTAGAAAATGCTTTTACACTTGATAGGTTTAATTCTAATACTTCTTGTAAACTATAATTATCAAACAACATAGATAAAGCTACTCTTTTAGGTTCTTTGATAGCTTTTGAAGCACCTAATAATTTAAAGTTATTAATATGTGCTAATCTTGTATAACTTTCTTTTGATACTTTTAATATCTCACCACCCCATAAATTACCATCATCACCTAAACCTGTTCCATCAAAACATATACCCAAAACTTCATCTTTTAAGTCATGCTCAAACATAGTAGCTAAAATATGAGCATGGTGATGTTGTACACTTATAAGAGGAATTTTATAGATACTAGCTAGTTCTTTTGCATACTTAGTACTATCATAATTTGGATGTAAATCACACACTATTACATCAGGTTTAAAGTCATAAAACTTTTTAAAAGTATCTATTGTTCTTTTTAAAGCTTCAATTGATTCAATGCTATCTAAATCAGAAATATAAGGTGAAACTACTACATTATTTCCAAAGGCTAGACTTATATTTGATTTTTGATTTGCTCCTAAGGCTAATATGTTTTTACTATTATTTTCAAGATTAAAAACAGTGGGTGCATATCCCCTTGAGTTTCTAATATTTACAATCTTTTTATCTATAATTCTTAGAACAGAATCATCACAGAAATTTATTATATCCCTATTAAAATCAAGCACAAAATCAATCAAATGAGATATCTTTTCAAATAACTCATCTAAGTCTTTTGTGATAGGTTCACCCTTTAAGTTTGCACTTGTTGCAATTATAGGATTTTGAAATTCTTGGAAAAATAGATGATGCAATGGTGTATATGGTAAAAAGCCCCCTATAGTTGTACTATTAGGTGAAATTGAATTTAAAAGACTTGATGTACTTTTCTTTTTTAATAAAACAATTGGTTTTTGTATAGATTTTACTAGCTTTAACTCTTGTACGTTTAGCTCTAAATGCCCTTTAAGAATTTCCAGATTTGGAAACATTACAGCAAATGGCTTTTTTGGTCTTTGTTTTTTTAATCTTAGTAAATCTATAGCTTTTTTATTTGATGCATCACATACTATATGAAATCCACCCACTCCTTTTATGGCTACAAACTTTCCTTTTTTTACTTCTTTGGCTATATCTTTTATAGCTTTAGAACTAGTAGAAACTACATTTGCTTTCTTGTCATATAAAGTAATAGTTGGTCCACATTTTTTACAAGCAATTGCTTGGGCATGATATCTTCTATCTAAAGGATTTTCATATTCATTTTTACACTTACTACACAAAGTAAATTCTTTTAATGAAGTATTTATTCTATCATATGGAATAGATTTAATTATAGTGTACCTTGGACCACAATTAGTACAATTTGTTAGTGGGTATTTAAACCTAAAGTTCTTAGGGTCTTTAATCTCTTTTATGCACTCATCGCATACACCTATATCAGGTGAAACAAATGTTGATTTATTATTATTATTTTGACTTTGTATTATTTTAAATTCTTTATATATTTTAAAACTAGTCAATTTGTGTGATTTTATATGATGTATCTTTGAAAGTTTCGGAGGGTTTTGTTTGATATGTTCTATAAAGATATCAAGTTGTTCTTTTGTGCAGTTTACTACTATTAGTACCCCTTCATCATTATTTGAAACTTGTCCATTTAATTTTGAAGATAGGGCTAATTTATATATAAAAGGTCTAAATCCAACTCCTTGAACTATTCCTTTTATTTTTATTTCATATGTGTTCATTTAAATCTTTTGTTATAGTTTTAATAGAACTACTATTATAACTACCAACTAAGTTTTCTACTATTGAACTTAGTTTTACATTATTTGTCTTATTCACATCTATATTAAGATTCTTTATTTCATTTATAGTTGTTAAGATAAATTCATCAAAACACTTTTCCATATCTATAGTTAAACCTATTTCAACTTTAATAATATCCTTTGGAATAATTCCAATTATAGTTACATTTGCATGATTTTCAAATACAGAACATATTTCTAACATTTCAACTATTTCAACTTCATGGGCTGTTTTTCTATATTTTCCTAAGCCTAATAACTCTTTAGATGGTATTTTATATATTTGCCCTACTTTATCTTGAATAGAAACCGTATCTAAAATAATTACATTGTCATATTCCTTAAAGTAAGTCATCAGTTTAAAACCTAATGTTCCGCCATCTATAATTTCAAGGTTTCCATCAAACACATAGTTTTCATTTAAATAATGAGAGGCGAAGATACCTACACCTTCATCTTTAAAAAGTATATTACCAACACCTATAACTATATTTTTCATACATATACCCTTTAAAATAATTGATTTGTCTATTAAATAATCAAAATTAAACTTATATTCAATCATATTGAAATAAACTACAAATACAAATAAATGTTCATACTTTAAAAAGGTAAAAAATGGAAAGTTTAAGTTTAGTGTTAATATTTTGGTACGGAATATTACATGCCTTTGGTGCAGATCATCTTACAGCAATTGCTGATTTTTCAATTGGGAAAAACAGAAAAAAGACATTGCTAATAACTACTATGTTTGCAATAGGACATGGTATATCACTATATGTATTTGCAAAGATACTTGAAAGCTATGTAATTTCTGATGAAATTTTAGGATATGGTGATGTTATTTCTGCATCTGTTATTTTAGGTATGGGTATATACTTACTTTATCTAGTAATGGCAAATAAAATTCACTTAAACAAACATACACATGGAAACAAAGAACACGTTCATATTTACTTTGGAAAAGAACATTCACACTCAAATAATGATGTAAAATCTGCTTTTACAATCGGTACTTTAATGGGTATTGGTGGAGTTAGAGGTATGTTAATAACCTTAGGTTTAGTACAAGGTTCCAATGTAGATGCAGTTTTAGTGTTAGCATTTACTTTAGGGGTGATGGTTATATTTTTAGGATTTGGATATTTTATTTCTTTAGTTAATAAAAATTTATTAAATTCTAAAGAAAATATTAAAAGAATATTCACAATAACAGGTATTATATCTATAATTGTAGGTATAAATTTTTTAACTGCATAAAGCAAAAATACAAGGAATATAACTATGTGTAAAGATTGCGGTTGTAGTATAACAGAACATTCACACTCTCATGATAGCTCTTCGCATCAAGCTGCCCATGAGACTCTACATCATAATCCACAACTAAATGATACTAAAACTATTTCAGTTATTAAAAAAATTCTTGATAAAAATGATCATGAAGCATCTCATAATAGAGAACACTTTAATAAAAATGGAGTTTTAGGAATAAACCTTATGAGTAGTCCAGGAAGTGGTAAAACTACTTTACTTGAAAATTTATATGAACTTGCAGATTTTAAATATAGTGTAGTTGAAGGTGATTTACAAACAAACAAAGATGCAGATAGACTAATAAGTAAAGGAATAAAAGCCGTTCAAATACAAACAGGAAGTGCATGTCATTTAGATGCTGGAGTGGTAACATAAATTCATACACAGAGTTTTAGAGATTCTGAGTTAAAATAAAGAATGAATAAGGGTTACCATGAAAAAATATAGTAAAGAGTTTAAAGACTCAACAGTACAGTTAATTATAAATGAAAATCAAAAAGTTACAGATGTTGCACAAGATTTAGATTTAAATCCAAAAACATTGTATCATTGGGTTACAACTTATAAAAAAGAGCATAATATTCCAACTAAAAATATTAATTTCAAAAATAATAATGAAAAAGAGAGTGAATCAGAAGAGCTAAAACGTCTTAGACGTGAAAATAAAATATTTAAACAAGAAAGGGATATTTTAAAAAAGGCAACGGCATATTTTGCAAAAGAAACTCTTTAAAATATGCATGGATTAAAAATTATTCAAAGAGTTTCAATATAAATCATATGTGTAAAGTCCTAAAAATAAATAGAGCTTCATATTACCATTGGATACAATCTGGTAGTGTAGTAAAAAAAGTTGATACAAAATTAAATGAACTTGTAGAATGTGTTTTTATTGAAGGTAAGAATACCTATGGAACTAGAAGAATAAGAGATAGATTATTTTTATATTATGGCTTGTTTGTGTCACGAAAACGTATTTCAAATATCATGAAAGACTTAAACTTGAAAGTTAAAATGAAAAAAAGATATAAAAATACAACTGATTCAAATCATAATTTACCTATTGCTCCAAATATTTTAAATCAAGATTTTTATGCTTCAACTAAAAATGAAAAATATGTTGGTGATATTACCTATATTTCAACAGGAGAGGGATGGTTGTACCTTGCAACAGTAATTGATTTATATTCAAGAAAAGTTGTAGGATGGTCAATGAATGATGAAATGGAAGTATCTCTTGTAAATGATGCTTTAAATATGGCATTAAGACATAGAAAACCATCTAAAGGCTTAATTTGGCATACTGATAGAGGAAGTCAGTATGCTTCATATTCACATAGAGATTTGTTAAAAGAAAATGGTATTGTTCAAAGTATGAGTAGAAAAGGAAATTGTTGGGATAATGCAGTTGCCGAAAGCTTTTTTAAATCATTAAAAAGTGATTTGGTATATCAAAATATTTTTTATACAAAAAATCAAGCAAAACAAGAGATATTTAAATATATAGAGTTTTTTTACAATAGGATAAGACCACATAGTTATTTAGGAAATTTATCACCAGTAGAATTTGAGGAAAAGAGAAAAATGTTACATTCTGAAATAGCTGCTTAGATTGGCAAAATATTTGTATTAAATTAAGTTACCACTCCATTCTTATATCTGTAATTATTAAATCCAAGTTATATAAATTTTTTGTATAGTATTCTAATGCTTCTTTACCATCAAATGTAGATTTAACCTCATTGAAAAAAAGCTTTAGTAATTTACTCATAGAATCATTTATTGTTATGTCGTCTTCAACATATAGTGTATTTAATTTTTTTGTAATAGTATTCAACTATAAATTCCTTTTAATAGGATTATATCATATTAATATAATTTTTAGTATAACATTAATCAAAATATCTATTATATTTCAAAACTTCAGAAATTTATTCAGAATATATTTACAAGTAAAACAATATAATCAAAAAAATAAAATAAAGTAGTTTAATTTGAATAATATCTATGATGTAGTAATAATTGGTGGTGGACCAGCTGGAATTTTAGCAAGTATTAGTGCAGCCAAAGAAAATAAAAAAGTTTTACTCATAGAAAAACTAAATAATATTGCTGCAAAACTAAAAGCAACAGGTGGTGGTAAGTGTAACTTAACAAACACCCTATCAACAGATGAATTTATGGCTAAGTTTGGTAAGAATGGTAGATTTATGAGCCATGCTTTAGATGAATTTAATGCTAATAATTTAAGAGATTTTTTTAATACCATTGGAGTTGAAACAATTGCTAGAGATGGATTTAGAGTTTTTCCTATAAATCATAACTCAGGTATAATAATCGCTGCTTTAAAAGACGAACTTTCAAGATTGAATGTACATGTAAAATCAGCCATACAAATAGAAGAAGTACAAAAAGAAAATGAAACATTCATGTTAAAATCTTCTCACCACAATTTTGAATCAAAAAATGTCATATTAGCAACGGGAGGATTAGGTTATCCTGTTTTAGGAGCGACTGGAGATGGATACACTTATGCAAAAAACTTAGGTCATAAAGTAACTGATACTCATCCTGCAATGATGCCACTGTTTACAAAAGAAAAAAACTTTGGTGCATGTAAAGCAGACACTATTGCAAAAGCTATTTTAAAAGTAGATATTCCTAAATACAAAAAACTAAAACTTACAGGTGATTTGATTTTTACAAAAGAAGGATTAAGAGGGCCTGTTATTCTTGACTTTGCAAGGGAAATAACTCCAATTCTAGCCAAACACAAAGAAGTACCACTTTTAATAAACTTTTTAAAAGGTAAAAATGAAGAAGAGATTTATAAACATCTAAAAAATACTATTATTAAAAACCCTGAAAACAATATATTACAAAACCTTGAAACACTTTTAGCAAATAGTGTAGCTATACAAATACTACATATCTGTGATATTGATATAAACATTAGATTTAAACAAATTGAAGGTCATAAAAGAGAAAAACTAGTTAAAACACTAGCTTGGACACCATTTACAATTACAGGTCATGACGGCTTTAGAAATGCCATGATTACAAGAGGTGGAGTTAATTTAAAAGAAATAGATCCAAAAACAATGCAAAGTAAAATTACAAAAGGACTCTATTTTTGTGGAGAAGTTGTAAATATAGATGGTCCATGTGGTGGATACAATTTACAGTGGTCATTTTCAAGTGGATATTTAGCTGGTAAATTAAGAGCTTAACAAAATATATTAAAATTTAAATTAGACATAAAAAAAGGGAAGTGAATAATCACTTCCCTTTTTTTGTTTCAAGATAATCCTATGATTATCTTGAAGTAACTAATGTAGTTAAATGATCAGTTGAAACTTGGTGGAAGTTTAAGTATTTATAAACACCATCTTTGTTTTCAGCTGTAATTTTCTTAGGTACAATTTCCATGTACTCTTCTTTAGTTGGAAGTCTTCCTAAAAGTGCTGCTACTGCTGCTACTTCTGCAGATCCTAAGTAAACTTGAGAACCTTTTCCAAGTCTATTGTCAAAGTTTCTTGTAGAAGTTGAGAATACTGCTGCACCTTCAGATACAGAAGCTTGGTTACCCATACATAAAGAACAACCTGGAATCTCTAATCTAGCTCCAGCTGCTGCGAATGTTGCGTAATAACCTTCTTCAGTTAATTGTGCTTCATCCATTTTTGTTGGTGGTGCAACCCATAATTTAGTTGGAACTTCACCTTCACCTTTAAGTACTTCACCTAAAGCTCTAAATAATCCGATATTAGTCATACAAGAACCAACGAATACTTCGTCGATGTTTTTAATTCTTTTGTCATCAGCTAAGATGTTAGTTAAAGTATCAACATCATCTGGATCATTTGGACAAGCTAAGATTGGCTCAGTAATTGTATTTAAATCAATTTCAATTACTTCTTTATATTCAGCATCAGCATCTGGTTGTAATAACTCAGGGTTAGCTAACCATTCTTTCATTTTGTCTGCTCTTCTTTGAAGTGTTCTTGCATCTTCATAACCTTCTTCAATCATTTTTTCAATTAAAGCGATGTTTGAAGATAAGTACTCAATAATAGGCTCTTTGTCTAATTGAACAGAACAAGCTGCTGCTGATCTTTCTGCTGCAGAATCCGATAATTCGAATGCTTGCTCAACTTTTAAGTCAGGTAAACCAGCGATTTCGATGATAGTACCAGCAAAAATATTTTTCTTACCTTTTTTCTCAACAGTTAATAAACCATCTTGAATAGCTTGGTATGGAATAGCATTTACTAAGTCTCTTAAAGTAATTCCTGGTTGCATTTCACCTTTGAATTTTACTAAAACAGATTCAGGCATAGTTAAAGGCATAGCACCTGTTACACCAGCGAACGCGATTAGACCAGAACCAGCTGGGAATGAAATACCAATTGGGAATCTAGTATGTGAATCTCCACCAGTACCAACAGTATCTGGTAAACATAATCTATTTAACCATGAGTGAATAACACCATCACCTGGCTTAAGTGTAACACCACCTCTTGAGTTGATGAAATCAGGTAAAGTATGTCTTAATTTAATATCTGCTGGTTTTGGATAAGCAGCAGTGTGACAGAATGATTGCATAACCATATCAGCACCAAATGATAATGCTGCAAGTTCTTTAATTTCATCTCTTGTCATTGGTCCAGTTGTATCTTGTGATCCAACAGTTGTAGCGATTGGCTCAACATACATACCAGGTTTAACACCTTCGATACCACATGCTCTACCAACCATTTTTTGAGCTTGAGTAAACCCTTTACCATTATCAGATGGTTGCTCAGGAGCAACAAACATATCACTTGCACCTAATCCTAAAGTTTCTCTAGCTTTGGCAGTTAAACCTTTACCAATAATTAAAGGAATTCTACCACCAGCTCTCATTTCATCTGTTAATGTATTTGGAGCTAATTTAAATTCAGATACAACCTCACCATTTTTAGTGATTTGACCTGCGTATGGTTTAACAACAATTTCATCACCAGTTTCTAAAGTATCAACTGGAGCTTGAATTGGTAAACATCCTGAATCTTCTGCAGTATTGAAGAAAATAGGAGCAATAATAGAACCGATTACAACACCACCTGTTCTTTTATTAGGTACACCTGGAATATCTCTACCCATGTGCCATTGTACTGAGTTGATACCTGATTTTCTTGAAGAACCAGTACCTACAACATCACCAACGTATGCTAAAGGGTTACCTTTTGCTTTAAGTTCTTTCATAGTGTCTAATGGATTTTCCATTCTTGATTGTAACATCGCAGTTGCGTGTAATGGAATATCAGGTCTAGTAAATGCAACAGTAGCAGGAGATAAATCATCTGTATTTGTTTCACCAGGAATTTTGTAAACAGTTAATTTAATTTCTTCTTCTAAAGCAGGTTTGTTAGTGAACCATTCAGCATTTGCCCAAGATTCGATAACTTCTTTTGCTTTAGCGTTTCCAGCGTCCATTAAATCTTTTACATCATTATATGCATCATATACTAAGATTGTATTTTTTAATTGAGTAGCAGCTAATTCAGCAACTTCTTCAACTTTAAGAGCGTCAATTAATGGAGTAACATTGAATCCACCCATCATAGTTCCTAAAATTTCTATAGCATCTGCTTTTGAAATTACAGAACAATTAACGTTACCTTGAACAACATCATTTAAGAATGCAGCTTTAACGTATGCAGCATCATCAACACCTGGGTTGATTTTGTTTTTAAATAAATCTAAACAGTACTCAGCTTCTACAACTGTGTCTGCTTTTAATAATTCAACTAACTCAGCAGTTTGCTCAGCAGTTAAAGCTAATGGAGGTAATCCACCTTCATTTTCTCTTTCTTGTGTGTGTGCTTTATAATCAGCTATTAAACTCATATAGTATCTCCTATCAATTTTGAAAGTTTGAT
>JBDNBT010000038.1:0-5757 GCA_039767755.1 Sulfurovum sp. | reverse complement strand
TTTATAAACTTATAATAAAAAACTATTTGGGTATAAATGATGTTGATAGAACAAAAGTTTTAAACTACACATATCTTTATAATATTCTAAATATTTCTCCTTTAACTTATGATGATATATATTCTAAAATTGGAGCTAATGAAGCTGATGTTGCTAAAACACTAAGTCATAAAAATATTACTAATAAAATTGAAGCATTATTAAATAGTGAATATATAGTTCAAATGATAGAAATAGCCTCAAGAAAAGTAATCTTAGAAAATAATACAAATATAAGTGATAACTTTAAAAAAGAGTGTAGATTTATATTAAGTTGTATAAAAAATTGTAATATGGATTTATCAAATAGTTTAGAAAAGTTATTATAAGTAGCACATGCTACTTATAATTTAAGCGTTAGCTTTTTGAGCTTCTTCAGCGTATTTATATCCTAGATCGTACGCTTTGTTATTAATATCGTGTACTTTTGCAGGTACTTTAGAAAGCATAGTGTCTCTTAATACGTCTGCTGGTACAGCTTCATTTGTAAAGTAGTTAGCAATAGCTAATGCTAATACAGATTGAGTAATAACATTTCCAACTTCTTCTTTAGCAATAGTAATAATTGGAATTTCAATAATATTCCATTTTTTTCTATCTTCTTCAGTTGGTGTAACTAAGTTAGGTTCAACAACAATTGTTCCACCTGGTTTTACACCATCTTTGAATTGGTTGTATGATACATTTGCAACTGACAACATGAAGTCGATTTCACCGTCATTTGCATATGGGTATAAGATTTCTTCATCTTGTAATGTAATATCAACAACTGTTGGTCCACCTCTTACTTGAGATGTATAAGTTGCAGTTTTTAAACCATAACCACCATTGTTGATTTTAGCAGCTGCGAAAATCGCACCTGCTAGAAGTACACCTTGTCCACCAACACCTGTAAATCTCATTAATGTTCTACCTGCCATTGTGTCTCCTTATAATTCTACTTGTGTTTTATTTTTATGCGCTTCTTTTACTTTTTCATATGAAGTACAATATTCAGGAGCATCTGCATCATGCTTTAATACACCTAATGGGAATTTACCTTCTTGTTCTTCTGGCTCTAATTTGTCATATTTTGTTTTAGCAATAGAAATAGAATCAATCCACTCTAAGTTTGCCATAGCTGTAGCCATTTTGTTTTTTCTTCCTAAGTTAACGTGACAGTTAGAGAATACTTCAATAAAAGAGAATCCTGTATGTTGGAATCCTTTAACTAAAACTCTTTCTAATTTCTTAGGATCAAGCATTGTTTCTCTTGCAATAAATGAAGCTCCTGCTGCTTCTACTAATTTACAAGCATCGAATGTAGGATCAATATTACCTCTACTCATAGTAACTGTCCACATACCTTGAGGTGTAGTTGGAGAAGTTTGAGAGTTTGTTAATCCATAAATGAAGTTATTGATAATAATATAATTTAAATCAATATTTCTTCTTGATGCATGAATAGTATGGTTACCACCAATAGCAAGTCCATCACCATCTCCACCAACTACGATAACTTTTTTATCTGGATTAGCTAATTTAATTCCAGTTGCATATGCTAATGTTCTACCGTGAGTTGTGTGTACTGTATTACAGTTGATGTATGAAGAGAATCTACCAGAACATCCAATACCAGATACAACACAAACATCGTCCATGTTCCAACCAACTTTTTGGATAGCTCTAATTACAGATTTTAAAATAACTCCGTCACCACATCCCCAACACCATAGTGTTGGCATTTTATTTGTTCTTAAATATTCGTCGTAATTAAAAGCCATTACATCATTCCTTTTACTTTTTCAATAATTTCTAGTGGAGACAATGGTCTACCATTTACTTTAAATAATGTTTCAAAGTCATTTCTTCCAGAAGCTCTTTGTACTTCATCAGCAAATTGTCCCATGTTTAACTCAGCAACTAAAACTTTGTCAAATTTTTGCATTAGCTCATGAATTCTGTTTGCTGGTGATGGCCAAATTGTTTTTGGTCTAAACATACCAACTTTGATACCTTCAGCTCTTAATCTTTTAATAGCTTCTGTTACACCTAATGATACTGAACCATAAGCAATAATCATTAAATCAGCATCTTCTAACATATGTTCTTCGTTTAATTCAACTTCATCTAAATGTGCTTCTACTTTATTGAATAATCTTTTCATTAAAGCATCACAAGTATCTGCATCTTCAGTTGGGTGTCCACTTGGTCCATGGTGTAATCCTGTGAAGTGGTATCTATACCCTTCAAACATTGGATTTAATACAGCTGGTTCATCTTGTTCAACACCAAATGGTAAGTAATCTTTTGGATCACCTTCAAATTTCTTTCTAGAAATTTTGTTAGCTTGTACTTCTTCTAAATCTGGAATAGAAGCTTTACCACTCATGTGACCGATTGTTTCATCTAATAAAACAAATACTGGTTGCATAAATCTATCTGCTAAGTTAAATGCTCTTGCAACTTCTGTATAACATTCAGATAAGTTACCTGGACATAAAGTAATAGACTTTACATCTCCATGAGTAGGGTTTTTAGCTTGTAATAAGTCACCTTGAGCAACTCTTGTTGGTAAACCTGTTGATGGTCCACCTCTCATTACGTTTACAACAACTAAAGGAACTTCAGCGATGTATCCTAATCCTAAGTTCTCTGCTTTTAAAGAAATACCAGGACCTGATGATGCAGTCATTGATCTTACACCTGACATAGCAGCACCTAAAGCTGTACAAATTCCAGAAATCTCATCTTCCATTTGAATACAAGCTTTACCTTTTGCTGGTAATGCAGATGATAAAATATGCATAATTTCAGAAGAAGGAGTAATTGGGTATCCACCAAAAAACTCTAAGTCTGAGTCTAACGCTGCTTTAGCAGCTAATTCATTTCCTGTAGATATTAGTTCTCTTGCCATTAATTCTCCTTACGCCTCGTCTTCATCTAAAATTCTATAGTTATTTTTGATAACTTTTTCTTTTCTATCTTTAGCATCATCACTTAATTTTGCAAATTTAAATTCTTTTCTATCAGCAACATAAATCGCAAAATCAGGACAAGCAAGTTCACAATCTGTACAACCGATACAAGATTCAGGATGAACTACTGTAATCATTGAACCTAATGTTGAATTAACATCTTGTCTCATTGCAAGTACACCTGCAGGACAAACAGAAACGCACTTATCACATGCTTTACATCTAGCCTCATTAGTCCATACAGGAGTATTAGCTGGAGCTTCCATATTTGACATAATTTCCCCTTGTTTTTTTATCAATATCAATACTTGAATAACTCAATTATTATTGTCAAATGATAGCCTATGTTTATTGGATTTTAAAATTAAAACATATATTTCAAAGGTATAATTTACGTATTGTTACATTTTGCTACAAGATTAATTTGCTACACTCATGCTATTTAAAAACATCTACAATTGTGGGCTAATAAATTCAAGATTTTATTTGTTTCAATAAGATACAATATCAAAAATAAAAAGGATTGTTTTGCTTTTATATCAGCCTGAAAACGGTTATTGTTACAATAGTGATACACATTTCTTATATTCTTTTATAATGGATAACCTTGCGAAGTTTAAAAATGTAAAGGGAGAACTATTAGATATAGGAAGTGGAAGTGGAATTTTAGGACTTCTTGTAGCAAGAGATAATTTAGGATTAATGTTAAATCAATGTGAAATACAAAAAGTGTTTCAATTCTTAACAGATTTGAACTCTAAAAATAATAAAATTGATAATAAATTATTTAAAGGTTCTTTTCTAGAAACAAATTTTGATAAACAATTTGATATATGTGTATCAAATCCACCTTTTTATCATAGCAATGTAATTAAAAGTGAAAATAGCATTTTAAATACAGCAAGATACCAAGATTCACTACCAATTGATAGTTTTTTTGATAAAGTGTATAAAGTATTAAATCAAAAAGGTAAGTTTTTCTTTTGTTATGATGCTAAACAAATAAATGAATTACTACAAAGTTTAACAAAGTATAAATTTAACGTAGAATCAATTCAATTTGTTCATCCTAACATAAATAAAGACGCCTCACTTGTGATGATATATGCAAGAAAAAATTCAAAATCATTAACTAAAATATTACCACCTTTAGTAATGTTTGATGGTACAGTTTATAGTAATAAGGTAAATGCTATTTATAAAAAGAGTTCTACTCATAGTATTAAGGTTAATATAGATGAACATAGTTAAAAAAGAAGGTTTTGAATTTGGTTTTGATCCATCTGGTTGTGATACTTGTGCAGGAAATTGCTGTATAGGTGAAAGCGGATACATTTGGATCAATAAAAGTGAGATTGAAACTTTAGCTAATCATTTAAGTACGAGTGTTGAAGATTTAGCATATAAATATTTATTTAAAGTAGGGTACAAGTTTAGTATTAAAGAAAAACAATTAGATACAAATAATTACGCTTGTACTTTTTTTGATTTAGAAAAGAAATGTTGTTCTATATATGAGGCTAGACCTATACAATGTAGAACATTTCCTTTTTGGGATTATTTTAAACAAAATAAAGAAGAGGTATTAAAAGAGTGTCCGGCTATAAGAAACTTATAATTTCAGTTTTATTATGTGTTAATCTTTTTGGAAATAGTGAAAACATTCCAAAAGAAGATATAAAACTATATGAAACTCAGTATGTATTATTTGCTATTGAGTACGAAAATCAAGGTTTTTATTTAAATGCTAAAGATATTTATAAAAAGCTACATGATCTTATAGGAAGTGAAGAGTACTTATTTAAATATCTTCAAATGAGTGCAAAATTAAATGATACAAAAACAATAATAAATGCTTTAAAAAATTACGAAACAGACAACTTAAAACTTTTGGAGCTTCATGCTTATGCTCTATCTTTAAATAATCAGTTTGAAGAAGCTGTAAATATTTTAGAGAAGGTTTATTTACAAAATCAAGAAGAAAATGTAATTATTGGTTTAGTAAATATGTATGACAATAACTTAAATAATAGAAAAAGAGCAAAAGAGATTCTAGAAGAGAGTGTATTTAAAGACTTTAAACCAAAACTAACTCTAAGACTTTTAGTTTTATATGAAAAAAATAAGAATTATGAAGATGCTTTAGAACTATTAAAAAAGATATATATTGAATACAAAGTAACAAATCCAATTTTCTTTGAGAAAAGTAAGAAAATACTTATTAGTTACTTTTTTAACTTTAATCCTAAAGATGGAATTTCTTTTTTTAAAGAACATGAAAAAGATAATGTTGATATAATATTAGGATTTTATAAAAAGCTTGATGATTTAGTTGGTGCATACAAATATTTAAATACTGAATATGAAAATACAAATGATATTAAGTATTTAGCACAAATAGCTATGTATGATTATGAAAACACTAAAAATAAAGATGACATTATAGAAGATGTTGTTAAAAAGTTTGAAATGGTATTAGCTAAAGAAAAAAATCCTACTTATCAGAACTATTTAGCATATGTTTTAATAGATCATGATTTAAATATAAACAAAGGTGTAGACCTTGTAAAGAAAGCTTTGGTTAAAATGCCAAATGATCTAGCTTTTTTAGATACTTTAGCGTGGGGACTTTATAAGCAAAATAAATGTGGTGAAGCCTATAACATTATGAAAAGTATAATTGAAAAGATTGGTAAAGAAGAAAAAGAGATTAATTTTCACTGGGAAAAAATCAAGGAGTGTAATAAGTGATATTAGATGA
>JBDNBT010000037.1:0-8225 GCA_039767755.1 Sulfurovum sp. | reverse complement strand
TATTTAATTGTCCATCAATTCCCATAAGAATAAATACTAAAATAGGAAACAATGCCCAAGCTGAATCATTTGCAAATAGGTCTCTATTTGGACTGATTTTTTTAGCAATTAAAAAAGTGAAACCTAAAACAAGTGAAATGTTAAATATTGTACTACCAATTACATTTGCAACAGCGATATCTGCACTTCCTTTTACAGAAGCAGAAATAGATACAGCCATTTCAGGTAAACTAGTACCAAGTGCAACTAAAGTAGCACCAATTACAAAGTTTGAGATATTATATTTTAAAGCAATTTTTTCACTTTGTTCTATAATAAAATCAGCACCATAAATCAACACACCCATTGAAACTATAAAAATCAATATATCCATATTTTATGAATTCCTTACTATTAAACTATCAGGTAGTTTGTATTTTTTAATTAATTCTTCTTCTTTAAGTCTATGTTCGCCATTATCAATTTCGTGGTCAAACCCTAATAAATGAAGAAGTCCATGAATAAATAAAAGTGTTAATTCATCTTCTTTGCTATGAGAGTATTCAGTAGCTTTATCATTTACATAATCAATAGATATAACTATAGAGCCCAAAGGCATATTTGGAAAATCAAATTCCATAGGAAAACTTAAAACATCAGTTGCTTTATCTATATTTCTATGGGATTTGTTTAGTTCTTGTATTTCACTATTATCTGTAATTATTAGTTCAAAATCTTTTGAAGTTAGATCATTTGCTATTGTTTGAAGCTTTTGTACATCAAAGTCAAATGATGAATTATTTTCTAGTTCAATCACTTTTATTATCCTTGTAATTTCGCGTATTATATCTAAAGTTTATAAAAGTAAAGGGGTATGAAAAGTTTTAAAATAACTCAAGCATCTTAGTAACTTCATCAACAGCAAAGGTTTTTAAATCTAATTTTAAACTAGGTTTCATAGCTAAAACAGCTTTTTTAATACCTTGAGCTTGAGATTCTTTTAATCTTAAATCTACACTATATACATCTTTGATTTCACCTGTTAGTGAAACTTCACCAATAAATACAGATTCTTTAGAAATTGGTCTATTTCTAAAACTTGAAATAATAGCTGCAATTACAGCTAAATCTGCAGAACTTTCTTTAATTTTTATTCCACCTGAAATATTTATAAATACATCATAGTTATTTAAAGGTAGATCTATTTTCTTTTCAAGTAGTGCTAAAAGCATATTTAGTCTATTTACATCAAAACCAGTGGCACTTCTTTTTGGATTTGGATAGGTACTTTCTGTTACAAGTGCTTGAACTTCAAGAATTAAAGCACGACTTCCCTCCATAACTACAGTTAAAGCAGAACCACTTTGTGATTTACTTTTGTCAAAGAACTTAGAGTTTATATCTTTAGCACTAATTAGTCCTTCTCCTGTCATTTCAAATATTCCAATTTCACTAGTTGATCCAAATCTGTTTTTAAAACCTCTTAGCATTCTTAATTCTTTACTTGACTCACCTTCAAAGTATAAAACCGTATCAACCATATGTTCAAGTACCCTTGGTCCTGCTATGCTTCCTTCTTTTGTTATGTGTCCGATTATAAACATGGCTATGTTTGAGTCTTTTGCTTTTCTCATAAGTTCAAATGTGATTTCTCTAACTTGAGATACACTACCAGGTGCACTTGTAAGGTTACTTGAATATATAGTTTGAATAGAATCAATTATACATACTTCATAATCTTGTCTTAAAAGTTCGTCTTGTATTTCTTCAAGTTTTATCTCACTTAATAAATATAAATCACCATTGTTAGCTTCAAGTCTATTGGCTCTAAGTTTTATTTGACCAGCACTTTCTTCACCTGATACATATAAAACTTTTTTTCCACTACCTGCTATACTTCCAGCTACTTTTAAAAGTAGGGTAGATTTACCAACACCTGGACTACCACCGATTAATGTAAGGCTTCCTGGAACTATACCACCACCTAATACTAAGTCAAACTCTTCATTGCATGAAGAAAATCTCGTAACATCATCTTGTTGAATTTCAGTTATTGGTCTAGCTTTTGAAGTAGAGTTTACTACTTTTGAAGTTTGTTTTAATACTTCTTGTTGATCTTGATTAAGCTCAATAAAACTATCCCAACTTCCACAGTTAGGACATTTTCCTAGCCATTTTGTAGATTGTTCTCCACAGTGTTGACACTCAAAAAGTGATGTTTTTTTCTTAGCCATTAGAAACCTTTGTTAGATATTGGGAGTATTATAATTAAATTTTTTGTAGATTTTATAAAATATTTCAATTTGTTATGGAAATATATAATTTTGTAGTATATAAAAAGTCATGCTTTATGCATGACTTTTTTAAACAAGACCTATAAGTTCAGGAAGCCAAAGAACTATACCTGGAATTGCTATTAAAACAGCTATTGTAACAACATCTGCTATGAAAAACGGAGTAGTACCTCTATATACATCTTGTACTGAACACTCTTCTCTAACACTTGCTACAACAAAACAGTTTAATCCAATTGGAGGGGTGATTAAACAGAGTTCTGCCATTTTAACAACTATAATACCAAACCATATAGCACAAGCAGGACCTGAAAGCCCAAAGGCACTATCAGCTGCACTTACCATCTCTCCACCATTTAAAGCCATTACAGCAGGATATGTAATTGGTAAAGTTAAAAGTAACATTCCAATAGCATCCATAAACATACCTAAAATTGCATATATACATAATATTGCTATTAAAGTAATCATAGGGTTGTGATCTAAACTTACTATCCAAGATGAAAAGGCATCTGGTAATTCTGCAAATCCTAAGAATCTTACATAAATTAAAACACCCCAAATTATTGTAAATATCATTACTGTTAATTTTGATGTTTCTATTAAAACATTTTTTAAATCGCCTAGTTTCATACCTTTGTATAAAGCTATTAAGAATATTATAAATACACCTAATGAACCTGCTTCAGTGGGAGTTCCTACTCCACCATATATACATATTATAATAATAGCAATTACAGAAATTACAGGAAGTGTACCAGGTAAAGATTCAAATCTTTGTTTCCATGTAAAGCCTTTTATAGAAGGACCGAAGTCTTTGTTCATTAAAGCTAAACCCACAACTAATCCCACATAAATAAAAGCAGATGCAATACCAGGTAAAAAACCTGCCATTAATAATGCACCTACATCTTGTTCAACTATAATTGCATATATAACTAATATAGCAGAAGGTGGAATTAGTGAAGCTAATGTACCACTAGCTGCAACTACACCTGCAGCGAATCTTTTGTTATATCCTAACTTTAGCATTTCAGGTACTGCAATTTTTGCAAATACAGCTGAAGTAGCTAATGAAGCACCTGAAACAGCAGCAAAACCTGCAGCTGAAAATACAGTTGATACACCCATTCCCCCAGGAAGCCATCCTACCCATCTTTTAGATGCTTCAAATAAAGCTTTAGTTAAACCTGTGTGATATGCTAAAAAACCTATTAATATAAAAGCAGGAATTAGTGATAAAGCTAGAGAAGATACTTTAGAGTGGGGAATTGTTCCTGCCATTTTAACAGCAATCATAAATCCCTTTTCAAATCCTAACTTAGCACTAAAAATCCAAACTAAACCTAAAAAACCAGCAATAGCAGCTGCAAATGCAACTCTCATACCTATTACAACCATAAACAACATAATACAAGTAACTGTAATACCAATATCGAGTTTATCCATACTTCCCATAATTTCGATTATATTCATTTGTCTATTCCATATGACTTGTTTTCTGATTCAACAGCTTCTGCTGGGTTTTCGATTTTAGGTACGGCTATTGGGTCATTGTCATTGTTTTTTATAGCTCTAACATATGCCCACATTTGAATAAGTAATCTTATTGCAAGTAGTGTTAACGCAACAGGTACAACAAGTTTTGCAGGCCAAATTGGTAGACTAATATCTAAAGACGTGTCCCCAAATTCATATGCTCTTAAAAAATGTAAATATGAACCATAAATTAAAACTATTGTCACTAAAAATACTATGGAAGTTGTAATTAGTTCAGTTGTGTATAACCATCTTCCTTTTAATCTTGAAACAAGCATATCCATTCTTATATGACCACCTTCTCTTTGAGTATAAGCTACCCCAAGTAAGGCTAAAAATGCCATGAATTGTTCAATCCAATCTATATATCCATTTACAGGCATATTAAAAAGCCATCTACCTAAAACATTTACAGTAGATATTCCAACAACTAAAAAAATTACAATTCCACCAATTAAACCCATAAAACTTTCAAGTTTAAAAAACAACCGATCAACTAAACTTAGTTTAGTTTGATCAGTTTTTATCTTAGATTCTTGTGACATGATAGATGTCTATTGGTTAAATAAGTTTTTTGTGTAATCAAATAACTCTTGAGAATTAAACTGTTTAGAATATGTTTTAACCCATTCGTCATTTACAGATTGAGATAATTCATTTAATTTTTTAGTTTGTTCAGGTGTAAATGTTACAACTTTCATACCAGATTTTTTAACTTCTTCTTCATATTTTTTTGTTGTATTTTCATCATAATTTTTAACATAGTACTCTAAAGCTTCATCAATAGAACCCATTAATGCATCTTTATTTTTCTTTGATAAACTATTTAATGCATCAGTATTAACTACAACTGGACAGTTTGCTGAACCTAAGTTAAGATTTGATGTTGCCCAGTTTCCAACTTTATATGATTTTGTTGCTAAGTGCGCATGAGGAGCAAATGATGCACCATCTATTACACCTGAATTCATAGCTTGTCTAACTTCTGAGAATGGAACACTTGTTTTAATTGCACCTAATTTTCCTAAAACACCCATAATTCCACCTGGACCTCTTACTCTTAAACCTTCAAAGTCTTCAAGTGAATTTAAATCATCTGATTTTGAAACAATATTATATTGTGGAAGTGGAGTTGGCATTAAAAGTGTTGCATTCCATCTGGCTAAATCTTTTATAACTATTGGGTGTTTGTAAACTTTTTGATAAATTTCAGTAATCTTTGCAAGACTTAAGTCTTTTGAAAATGGCAATTCTGTAACTGTAATAGTTGGATTTTTACCTTTGTGATAAAAAGAACAAAACTGTGCCATTTCAAATGCGCCAATAGAAATACCATCAAGATTTTCTTTAGATTTAGATAATCCACCATAAGATATGTTTAATTTAAATTCACCATTAGTTTTAGCTTCAACTAATTGTGCTAATTTTTCAACATTTTCAGTAAATGCTCTTTGCTTTCCCCAAAGAGATACATTCCATGTAGTTGCTGCTGAAACTTGAGTAGCTACTATTGCACTTAATGCTATTATTGATATAGTTTTTTTCATAATTATCCTTCAGTAAAATTTTATATTTCAATTATTTCAGAAGTTATGTTAATTTTAAATTAAATTGTAATTAACAAGTAATTTATGTGTAATATAATTTGTTATCTACTAAAAGCAATAATATAATAAAAAACAGACTATAATTCAAACATGAATAAAATAAAAATATTTACCGATTCAAGTGTAGACCCTAAATTAAAAGTAGGTTTTGGAGCTTTTTTAGTTTTAGAAAATATTGAAAAGCATAATAATGATGATGAACATGGTAAACATGATGAACACATAGAAACAAAACAATTTATAGACACCTCTTCAACAAAACTAGAATTACAAACTTTTCTTTGGGCTTTTGATGAGGTTTCAAGTAAATATGATTTGTCAAATATAGCATTTGAAGTTTATACAGATTGTCAAAATATTGTTCAATTAGAAAAAAGAAGAGAAAAACTTGAAAATAATGACTATAAATCTAAAACAGGGAAAGATTCAAAAAATAAAGACTTATATAAAATGTTTTTTAAAATAATTGATTCATGTGAGATTACATTTATAAAAGTAAAGGGTCATAAGAAAAACAGCTTAAAAGACAGTGTAGATAAGATATTTAATCTGGTTGATAAGCAATCTAGACATGAGTTAAGAGAATATTTACAAAAAAATAAAAAGTTTTATGATAAGGATTTACTCGAAATAAAAGAGCATATTATTGATGAGTTAAAAGACTCAAATGAAGTTTCATTTGAAGTATTAAACCCTGACTTTTGTGATTCTGTTTATAGTGGTACAAAAGTTCAAGTAGAAAATAAAATAATGATTTACAGAAGCTATAAAGTCTGGCAAGATTTAGCAAATATACTAAAATGTAAATTTCTAACGCCTGTTTTTATAGAAAAGCATTTAGTTTTAATTAAATATAAAAAGTTAGATGAAAATATAAGTTTCCACAACTTTGATGATGATAAAGAAAAGTATGGAATAGCTTCTGAGTTTGCAAAAATAAATAAAAATGAAGAGATATCTTTTTTGCATTATTACACACAAGCCTTGCAAAATGTTAGTTTTGAAAAAAGAATAAGAATACTTAACCTTGGTGTAAATGATGCAAGTGAAATAGATATACTAAAAAAACTAGATTGTAAGTTTGAAGAAAAAGAAGTAGTTGGAATTGATTATTCAAAAAGTGCAATAGAATTTGCCCAAAATAAATATAAACACCTTAAAAATGTAAAATTTTATAATGAAGATATAAATAACTTAGAAAAACTAGAGTTAGAAAAATTTGATTTGATTATTAGTATAGGGACATTACAAAGTTCAAATCTAAATTTTAATGAAACTTTTATGTCATTGGTTCAAAATCATTTAAAAAAAGATGGCGCAATAGTTTTAGGGTTTCCAAATTCAAGATGGATTGATGGAGAACTAATTTATGGAGCAATGATTAAAAACTACACTTTTAGTGAAATGTCAAATCTTTATAAAGATGTAGTTTTTTGTAAAAAGTATCTTCAACAAAAAAAATTTAGAGTTATGATTACTGGAAAAGAGTATATTTTTTTAAGTGCTACTTCAATTAAGAAGTAGTACTTAATCCCAAATATTTACATCTATTCCTTTTTCTCTTATAGCATTTGCTCTTTTTGTTAAATATCTTTGAAACTCTTTTTCTTCTTTGTATGCTCCACTTCCAACATAATCAATTATAGATTGAAAATGGAAAGTTTTAATTAAAGATTCTATTCTAATGATTTCATTTCCTTTTTCATCAAAGAATATGATTGTTGGGTTATGATTTATTTTTAAATCATTGCTCCAGTCTTTTACTTTTCTAATAACTTTATTTGGTGTAACTATTGATTTTGTTGAATTCATATTTACTCTATTTAATTCTAAATTAGAAAGTAGATTTAAAGTTTTTTTATCTTTTAAAAGTTTATTGTGTAGTGTATTACATTCTTCACAATTTGGTGATTCAAAAAATATAGCCATTTCTTTTGAGTCTTTATTTCGTGAAAAGTTTTTATTTTCATTAAATAAAGAACTTTCGATAAGCTTTACATTTGTATATAAACTTAGCTGTTTAGATAAATAGTCTTTAAATGTCATATCTCTTTCACTTTTAGAACTCACATAATCTAAAGCTATGTTAAATTGCTTTATATTTACATATCCATTTAATTTTAATACTTCTTTTGAATTTTCATCAAAAAATATTAATGTTGGAGTAAATTGTAGTTTATGTTTTATTGCATATTCTTTTTCACTTAGTTCATCACCATTTGTATCTACTATTTCATTGTTTCCAAACATATCAATATTTACTATTTCAAAGTTGTTTTTGATTTTTTCTAAAGTTCTTTTATCAGTTAAATTTTGTGTAACAAATTTATTACAGTACGGACAGTTATTTTGAGATACATATATTACAAGTCTTTTGTCTTGAGAAGCCAATTCTTCAATATCTTCATTTATGTCTAAAAAACTGTTGTAAAACCATGATGGTGAGGTGGTTTGAATTGCTCCAATAAACTTACCATAAGGTTTTTCTTGAGCATTTAGAAAGTTAAATATAAAGATTGCCAATAATAATACTAATTTTTTTAACATCTTAGACTCCTTTATTAGGAATATTTATTTATAATATCACATAAAATAAAAATTAATTATAAAGAGTATTAGATGATATTATATATTCATGGTTTTGGTAGCAGTGGACATGGTGGAAAAGCATCTTTATTTAGAGAGTATTTTGAAGATGAGGTTATTGTTCCTAGCTTATCTTATGTTCCAAATCTAGCAATTGATACAATAGAGCAAATCATAGAACTTCTTCTTTCAAAAGATGAAACTGTAGGAATAGTGGGTT
>JBDNBT010000036.1:0-3519 GCA_039767755.1 Sulfurovum sp. | reverse complement strand
TCTTCTTTTTTAAACACAGAAGTTACTATAAAAAACAACAGTATGATAAAAACAAGATCAATTACAGGGGTTAAGTCAAGGCCTAATGATTCTCTACTTTTCATCTTGTTAAGCTTTAATATCTTTTTTTGCTTTTAACTCTATGTCATCTAACATAGATATAAAATGATTATAAGCTATATGATGAGGTATTGCAACTATTAAACCAGCAATTGTAGTAATAAGAGCTATTGCTATACCATTTGAAAAAATAGTTGGATCACCAAGACCCTTTTGAGTAATGGCTTCAAATGATTTATATACACCAATTACAGTTCCTAATAAACCTAAAAGAGGAGCAACTGTGGCTATATTTTTTATGTATGTAAGACCTGTTTCTAGTTTTTTTACTTCATATTCAATTTGAGCGTATATTAAAGTGGCATCTTGAATATCTGTTCTTGCTTTAATCTTTTTAATCATTGCATTTTTTCTTGGAAGAGTTAAAAACTTCCA
Source organism: Sulfurovum sp. (assembly GCA_039767755.1). GTDB lineage: Bacteria > Campylobacterota > Campylobacteria > Campylobacterales > Arcobacteraceae > JALRJW01. Next base: position 3,024 of record JBDNBT010000036.1, on the reverse strand, counting down.
AATTATTATGGTAAATCCAATAATATTTAATACAATTAAAATATAAACAATAAGTCCACCCTTATCAATATAATCCATCAAATCCATAAAAAACCTTCATTTTAATTTATTGTATTTTACTTAAATTTTGTTAATAGATGTTAAAATCAAATCATGAAATTAAATAATTCTCCTACTCAACAAGTAACTTACAACAATAAAAAAATATATATTAAAAGAGATGATTTACTTCACAAAGACTTTTCAGGAAACAAAGCAAGAAAGTTTTATTTTCTTTTTGAAGATGAATTAAAAGATATAAAAAAAATCATTTCACATGGTTCTGTTCAATCAAATGCCATGTATTCTTTGTCTGCTTTATGTAAACTAAAAAATATAGAGTTTGAATACTATGTTGATCATATACCAAGTAATTTAAAGCAAAATCCAATTGGAAACTACAAATATTCACTACAAAATGGAATGATAATATGTGAAAATGATATACCATCAAGATTTAACAGTGATGAATTATTTATCACAGAAGGTGGAGCTGTAAGTAAAGCAAGTATAGGTTTAAAAAATTTAGCTTCAGAGATTAATTTGTGGGCTAAAGAAAATAGTATTAAAAATTTGAAAGTTTTTTTACCAAGTGGAACAGGAACAACTGCATTATATTTACAAAATTTTATGTGTTTCGAGGTGTTAACTTGTGCTTGTGTTGGTAATGAAGATTATCTTTTAGAACAGTTTGAAAGCTTGAAAAAAGATAATTTTCCTACCATTTTAATGAAAGAAAAAAAATATCATTTTGGAAAACTTTATAAAGAGTTTTACGAAAAGTATTTAGACTTAAAAACTCAGACAAAAATCGAGTTTGACTTATTATATGATCCATTAGGATGGATAGTTTTTCAAAAGTACTTAGATGAAAATTATAGGGATGATACAACTTATTTATACATACACCAAGGGGGTATTATTGGAAATGAAAGTATGCTTGCAAGGTATGAATATAAATTTAAAAGATAAAAGTTTTTTTTCGATATAATCACGAACTATGAAGAAAAATAATATTATACTAATTGGTTTTATGGGTGTTGGAAAAGGTACAGTTGCAAGAGCTTTAGTTAGTTCTAGTGATTATTATGCAATTGATACTGATGATTTGATTGAAAGTATGGAAAACAGAAAAATTAAAAAGATTTTTAAAGATGAAGGTGAACCATATTTTAGAAACTTAGAAAAAAAGACTGCAATTTGGTTAGAGCATAGTGTGAATAACACTATAATTTCAACTGGTGGTGGATTTTTCAAGCAAGAAAATCTATGCAAAATTGGTAAAGTTGTTTATTTAAAATCAACATTCCAAGGTATTCTTGACAGAATTAACGCAGCTCCAAACGCGCAGAGTAAGTTAAAAAAAAGACCATTGTTGCAAGATATGAACGCTGCAACAAAGTTATATGAAGAAAGAGCACCACTATATGAAGCTTGTGCTGATATTGTAGTTGATGTTGAAAAAAAAGATATAAATTTAATAGTGCAAGAAATTTTAGGACAAATATAAATGAAAATAATAAATACACAAGATGATAATTTTAAAGTAGAGTTTGAAGCAATTTTAGCAAGGGCAAAAAGTGATATCAAGGGTGTATCTCAAATTGTTACTGGAATTATTGATGAGATAGTTGAAGAAGGTAACACAGCTTTAAAAAGACATATTTCAAAGTTTGATAATTGGGATGTGAAGAGTGATGATGAACTTTTAATTTCTCAAGCTGATATGGAAAAAGCTTATGGAAATATTGATGCTAAATTAAGGGATGCTTTACACACTGCATATGACAGAATTAAAGCTTATCATGAAAAGCAGTTACCTAAGTCATGGATTGATTTTGAATCAAATGGAACTATCTTAGGACAAAAAGTAAGTGCTGTTGATAAAGCTGGATTATACATTCCTGGTGGAAAAGCTGCATATCCTAGTAGTTTATTAATGAACGCAATACCGGCTATTGTAGCAGGTGTTGAAGAAATAGTAGTATGTACACCAACTCCAAACAACGAAGTTAATGAACTTTTACTGGCGGCTTGTCACTTATGTAAAGTTTCAAAGGTTTACAAAGTAGGTGGAGCATCTGCAATTGCAGCTATGGCTTATGGAACACAAACTATTCCTAAAGTTGATGTAATAACAGGACCAGGAAATATTTTTGTGGCAACAGCTAAAAAGTTAGTGTTTGGTGAAGTAAATATTGATATGATTGCAGGACCATCTGAGATTGGTATTTTAGCAGATGAAACTGCAAAGCCTAAATACTTAGCAATAGATCTTTTAAGTCAAGCCGAACATGATGAAATGGCAAGTTCTATTATGATAACAACTTGTGAAGATGTGGCAAATTTAACTTCAGATGAAGTTGAAAATTACTTAAAAACTTTAAGTAGAGAAACAATTGCTAGAAAATCGATAGAAGAAAGAGGTGCTATTATTGTTACTTCATCTATGGAAGAAGCATTAGAACTTATGAATGAAATTGGACCTGAGCATTTAGAAGTAATGACTAAAAATTCATTTGAACTTTTACCATACATAAAACATGCAGGAGCAATATTCTTAGGGGAAAACACACCTGAACCAATTGGTGATTATATAGCTGGTCCTAACCACACTTTACCAACAGGGAGTACAGCTAAGTTCTATAGTCCTTTAAACGTAGAAAATTTTATGAAGAAAAGTTCTATTATAAACTTTTCAAAAAATGCAATAAATGAATTAGGTGAAGCTTGTGCCCTTTTAGCAGATACAGAAGGTTTAACAGCCCATGCTGAATCAGTTAGAGTAAGATTAGAAGATAATTAAAACAAAATAGTTAAAAATAAAAATAAAAAAAGCAGAGGAGAAATTATGGTATCAATAAAAGATTGGTTTACAGAAGATGAGGATGATATTTTTATGGGGAGCCCAAGCTCAAAGTTTTTCGATGTATCAAGAGAAGCTTCTAAAGATGTAGTTGAAGATGAGTGGGATAAAGTTGTTGA
>JBDNBT010000035.1:0-4866 GCA_039767755.1 Sulfurovum sp. | reverse complement strand
TCAGCTTGATACAGTCTATGCTCCCTTAATAAAGGGGGCTTTGTAGTAATAGCTGGTAAGTTTTTCGTTGTAGAGTTTACAGGAATATAAGCAGAATAATATACACGTTTTAATAAACCTTTTCCATATAGTGCACTTGATAGTTTTAGTATATCCTTATCACTTTCAGGTGTAGCTCCAACAATAAGTTGAGTACTCATACCAATAGGTTTTGTTTCTTTTTCAAGGGAAATATCTCTTGCATACTTTAAAGGTTGAAGTACACTTGCTTTAGTTTTATTTGGTGCAAGCAACTTTAAGGATTTGTCACTTGGCAGTTCTATGTTTGAACTAACTCTGTTCGCTAAAGCTACAACTTCTTTTACAAGTTCAACACTACACCCAGGAATTAGTTTCACATGGATATATCCATTAAACTTATATTCATGTCTTAGTATTTTTAGAGTTCTTAAAATTAATACCATAGTGTGATCTTCATTTTCAATTATTCCTGAACTTAAAAATAAACCTTCAATATAATTTCTTTTATAAAAGTTTATAGTTATGTCAGCTAATTGCTTTGGTGAAAATGCAGCACGGGGAATTTCATCGTTTGATTTTCTATTTATACAATAGGCACAATCATAAATACAAAAGTTAGTTAGTAATACTTTTAATAGTGATACACATCTTCCATCTGCTGTGTATGTATGACATATTCCACTTGTATGGGTTGCTCCAAGTTCTCCTTTTTTGTACTTGGTTTGAACTCCACTTGAACTACAAGATACATCATACTTAGCACTATTACTAAGGATTTCCATTTTTTCAAATATATCTTTTCTCATGGTATAATTTTATAGAAAAAAAATCTTTTAACAAGATTTTATTTCAAATTGATATATTTTTTTAATAATCTTTATATATTAAGAATATATATAATTTAAATAGTCATTTGCTACTTTTAAATGATTTTCTAAAGTCTCTGGTTTCATCTTTTTTAGTAAGGAAATTTGCATCTTCATTCTGTGATTATTTTCAAACTTTGGATAGTGTGTATGTAAAAATCTCCAATACAATCCATCAACGATTTTACACCAATCATCTTTTTTAGAATAGTCACTCATTTTAAGTAAATAGTTTGAAGAACTAATATAAGGTTTAGTTGTAATACTACCACCATCACTAAATCCACTCATACCATATACATTTCCTACCATAACCCAATCATAGGCATCTATGTAATATTGCATAAAAAATTCGTGCACATCATTTGGTTTTATTTCAAGTAATAAAAACAAATTACCTAGCACCATTAGTCTTTCTATATGATGACTATATGATGATTTATTTAGTTTATTTATACAGTCATCTAAAATATCTATTTTACTATTTGCTTCAAGTATTTTTTTTGGCATTTTATTTTTAAATTCGAAGAAATTACTATTTCTCATTTTAACACCATCATCAAGATAAATTCTTGCCATAAACTCACGCCAACCAATGATTTGTCTAATAAAACCTTCTTTAGAGTTTATAGGAGCATCATATGCTAATACTTCATTTACAACTTCATGTAAGTCAAGTAGTCCTGAGTTTAGTGAAGATGATATGTTCGAGTGAAATAAAAATGACTTCTCTTTTACAATTGCATCTTGATATGCCCCAAAATTATCAAACTTTGAGTTTAAAAAGTATTTAAGTTGAGCATGTGCTTCATCAAAAGTAACAGGATAATAAAAATCTTTACAATCACCAACACTCTTAAACTTTTTACAATATTCCTTAGCTTCTTTAACATAAGGGTTTTCATAGGTTAAAGCTATTGGAGTTGATAAATCTTTTGGTATTTTTTTTCTATTATCACTATCAAAACTCCATTTTCCATGTAGTGGCTTGTTATCAGGGGTTACTAAAATATTTAATTGGATTCTTCTATTTTTGTAGAAGTTATGCAAAAATTTAGATTTATCATCAACATTTAAAAAGTTTGGATTATCTAAGAAGTTTATATTATCAAAGTTTTTTTTGATCTTTTTTTCTAAATAAAAGTCAAATACATCATAACAATAAATCTTTTGATCTTTAATATTTTTAAAATCATTAAGATAACTTTCATCTTCATAGTAAATTACATCTATGTTGTTAGATTTTAGATAAGTTTCATAGAACTTCATTGAAGCCCTATGTAAAACAAGTTTTTGAATATGAAATTCATATTGAGTGAAGAAAAGAGGTTCTTCTATTAAGATTACTTTTTTGTTATGAAACTCATCAATATTTTTAAATAATTGATGAGGATAGACAAGAAATATGTCCATTTAAAAATCCTTTTAGTCCTTTAAAATAGTGATTACAAGCTCTCCAACTACAAATCCAAATTTCTTCATTTTTGAGTGGTTAATAATTACTCCATCATCTTGTAAGTGCAACCAGTCCCTAACGCTTAAATCTATAGAAGTACTTTTATATGGTACTCTCATAACATAATCTAACATTACAGTATTCCCATTTGCTATCATTTTAGATGGTCCTACAATATCATCAGCTGTAGCTACAAACTCTTTATTGTTGTTAGGTAATGGCTTTAAAGTCCATGTTCTAATCATTTCTTCGCCATCATCATATACAAAATATTCATCTAATGTACCAACACCATTTTCATCCCATGAACCTTTCATAGTCCCTTTAAATGTTCTAATGATATTTCCACTTCTATCTTTTACAAGTCCGTATGCTCTTAGGTTACCATTGAAGTAATCTTGAGGTATAAACTCTGGAGTTTTGTTATTAAAGTCTTCTATTTTCATTCCCGTACATCCTGTTATTAAAAAAATTGATATTAAAATTACTATTGAGCTTATAAACTTTTTCATGCAATAAGTCCTTTATTTAAGTGTATATTTTGATCTCTTGTGAATACTAATTGAACAAGGTTTATATTTCTTGTTAAGAAAGCAGCTTCACAATAACATAAGTACATTTCCCACATTCTAATAAAGTATTCATCAAAACCTAACTCTTTTACTTTTTCAATGTTATTTTTAAAGTTCTCATGCCAAACATTCAGTGTTTTTGCATAATCTTCTGTAAATTCTTCCATATGGTTTAGATTTAAATTTGTATGTTTAGTTGTAATATTTAAGATTTTCCCAACACTTGGTAAGTGTCCACCTGGGAAAATATATTTTTGAATAAAGTCTGTACCTTTTGAATATGAAAGATATCTTTGATCAGGCATAGTAATAACTTGTAAAACTAATACACCACTTGGCTTTAATAGTTCTTGACATTTTTTGAAGAAAATATCAAAATACTCTTTACCAACAGCCTCAAACATTTCAACAGCAATGATAGCATCATACTTTCCATTTAAATCCCTATAATCTTTTAAGAAAATATCTATTTTTTCTTCAATACTAGCTTCTTTGAATCTATCTTCACAAAGTTTCTTTTGCTCTGTACTTAAAGTCACAGTAGTAACATCACAGTTTCTTTCTTTTGCTAAGTGCATTGCCATTGCACCCCATCCAGAACCTATTTCAAGTACTTTTGAACCTTCATTAATATTTAATTTATCAGCTAATTTATTTATTTTTCTTTTTTGAGCATCATATAAATCTTCATCTTTGTGTTCGAACACAGCACTTGAATACATCATAGTGTCATCTAACATAAGTTTATAAAAGTCATTTGATAAATCATAATGTGCTGAAATATTTTTTCTTGAATTTGTTTTAGAGTTTTTTCTAAGTACGTGTTTAATTTTGTTTTTTACAGGAAAAAGATTAATAAGTTTATTTTTCTTTTCATGGTCACTTGTAGTACCTAAATACTCTGCATTTAATATAGACAGTTGAATAAGTCCACTTAAATTTGGTGTATCAAAGTCATTATCCATATAGCTTTCAGCAAAACCAATATCACCATATAAAGCTAATCTATAAAAAAATCTACTTTTATGAATAGTTATTTTTTCAAATGGTGCTTGATTATTACCATAAACTTTTTTTTCACCATCATTGTAAGTAACTTCTAGTGTTCCATGTTTTATCTTTGAAAAGAATTTGTGTCCAACTTTGTTAAATAATTTTGTCATATTAATATCTCCTAATCTTATCTTCATTTAAAGGTTTATAAATTTTTAGTTTTTTTAGATACAGTCTAATAGCCTGATACATAGTCCCTAGTACAACTATAAACGATGTAAATCCATATCTAAAAAAAATCTTTAAATTGTTTTTTGTATTAAACTCCATACTTTTTGAATTCAAAATAGCTGTTAATTTTTTTTCATTGTTTTCAAACAAGTCTATTTGAATAAAAAGTTTCCCATTCCCGTATTTAAATGTAAAATCATACTTACCTAACCTGTCGAAAAAAGGGGATACATACATATCCTTATTTATTTTACCTTTGTAAGTGTTATCATTTGTCATTTGAAGCTTTACAGGATATACAACTCTTCCACCATTGTAGTTGTGAACTTCACATAAAGCATATATTAATTCATCATTTTCATTTATAACCATTAGACAACTAATAGGATTAAAAACATGATTAAATATTCTTGGTAAAGTAATAAATCTAGTTTTATAATTTTCATTCAAACCAAACTTTTTAAGTAAATCTTTTACGTTTACATTAAAGTCTTCTACTTTTCCAAAATGATCTTTACTCTTAAAAGAGAAAAGATTAAATTTGTTATAAGAGAAAATAGAGTTTTTTAAAGTTTCTAGTTTTAAAGTATCTATATCTATTAAAAAATAGTTGTACTTAAACTCGTGAGTTTTAGGCAAAAATCTTTTGTGATATATTGATCCTTGGAAAAACTGGTGACTCATAGTTCACAACCAAATTCTTTTGCAATAGTATTAGCTGAATATA
>JBDNBT010000034.1:0-5246 GCA_039767755.1 Sulfurovum sp. | reverse complement strand
TATAGATTCAACAGTTGTTTCCGGGTTTTTTATAGCATGTTTAAATAGTTTTTTTGTTAAAACTATTACTATGATAGTATCAATTGTGCCATCATATACAGGCACTCTTGAAAACTTGAATGCTCTTTTATCTTCAATAACGTCATTTATTGTTAAATCTTTTTTAATAGAATAAACAACTGAACGTGGAGTTAAAATATCTTTTACTTTAAAGTTTCTAAGTGTTAAAGTGTTCTCAATAATATCTGATTCTAAATCTCCAATTACACCTTCTTCTTCACTTAGTAAAGTTGAGTGTATTAGTTCTTCTCTAGAAATCACGTCGTTATTATCTTTACTAATTTTTTTAGTTACAAATTGAGTAATTAAAATAATCGGATATGTAATATATATAAATACATTTATTATTCTTGCACCTAATGGAGCAAGTTCTTTCCAGTATACAGCACCAATAGTTTTTGGAATGATTTCTGCAAAAAATAAAATCATAAAAGTCAATACAATTGATACAACCATTACTAAAGTTGGATCACCTTCAAATACGCTTTGAGCTTGAACACCTATTGCAGTAGCACCTAATGTATTTGCAAATGTATTTAAAATTAGAATTGATGCAATTGAACTGTCAATATCTGTTTTTAACTTTTTTAAAAGTTTACCAGCTACAGGTTTTTGTTGTTCTAAAACAGAAATATATGATACGTTAGTAGATAAAAGAATAGACTCTAAAATAGAGCATAAAAACGAAGTTCCTATAACAATGAAGAACAGTAAGACTAAAATATCCATTTTATCTCACTTAATATACATAAACTACGCCTCGGGGAAGAATCTTCCAAGTATTACTCCTAAAATAAATTTGTATTCAAATTATACATTAAATTTTTTGAATTTTGACAAAAATGAATTAATTTTTATATAATTTGAATAATAACTTATTTTTAAATAATTGAAATGATATTAATTATTGTAATAAAAGTATTTTACTACTGAGAACTTAAGGTTAAATAGAAAAATTAAGATTTAAAATTAATCTCAACTTCTTCATTTATTTTAAATAATAATTTACTAGCTTCATAAAACTTATTTTTATCATCAAGTTCAACTTCCTCAAGTAATGGTAAGTATTTTAAAAATACAGGCCACACTTTTTCATAACCATGTGGTCTTTTTTTCTCAAAATATAAGGCTAAAGCAGTAGCACCGTTTATTAGTCCTTTAAGTGCTAATGCTTTTTTCTTTTCACCTATTTTTTTATAATAATTCCAATCATCTTCTAAAAGCTCATGACCTTCAGCGAACCAACCATTTTCTAAAGAATAAATAAATCTTTCAATGGCTGTATTTTGGAAGAATTTTTCCTTATCATACATACTTTAATTCTTTTGCTAAATAGTATCCCGTATGTGAACCACTTTTTTCGTAATTTTTTGCAATACTTTCTGGAGTACCAATATCAACAATAGATCCACCTTTACTTCCACCTTCAGGACCAATATCAATAACCCAATCTGAATTTTTAATAATGTCTAAGTTATGCTCAATAACAATCACTGAGTTTCCTAATTCAACTAAGTGATGTAATACTTTAGTAAGTCTATCAACATCAGCAAAATGTAGTCCTGTTGTAGGCTCATCTAATACATATAAAGTGTTTCCTGTGTCTTTTTTACTTAATTCTTTAGATAACTTAATTCTTTGTGCTTCACCACCTGATAGTGTTACTGCATTTTGCCCTAAAGTGATATATCCTAATCCAACATCAACTAATGTTTGCAGTTTATCTCTTATCTTTGGAACTTTAATGAAGAATTCTAAAGCTTCTTCAACACTCATTGATAATACATCTGAAATATTTTTTCCTCTGTATAAAATCTCTAAAGTTTGAGCGTTGTATCTAGTTCCTTGACAATCATCACATTTAACCATGATATCTGGTAGAAAGTGCATTTCAATTTTAATTTCACCTTCACCTTGACATTTTTCACATCTACCACCTTTTACGTTAAATGAGAACCTACCAATTTTATAACCTCTTAGTTGAGACTCTTTTGTTTGAGAAAATAGATTTCTTATTTCATCCATTAATCCTGTGTATGTTGCAGGATTTGATCTAGGAGTTCTACCAATAGGACTTTGATCTAAATAAATAACCTTATCAAGTTTCTCAAGTCCTGATATTTCAACACCATCAACTTTATTTACTTTTCTTGCATGATTTAGTAGCTCTTTTGCTACAGGAAGTAGTGTTTGTAATATTAAAGAAGATTTACCAGATCCAGATACACCTGTTATGGCACATAGATTTTTTAATGGTATTTCAACATTTAAGTCTTTTATGTTGTTTATTGTCACGTTTTTAATTTCTATGTATTCTTCTTGAGGTCTATTATGAATATAATCAATTTTTTTCTTACCACTAACATATTGAGCTGTTAATGTTTTTGCTTTTTGCATTTGTTTTAATGTACCTGCAAACACAATTTCTCCACCATACTTTCCAGCATTTGGTCCAATATCAACTATATAATCAGCAGCTTCTATAGTCTCTTTATCATGTTCAACTACAATTACAGTATTACCTTTTTCTTGTAGGGCTCTTAGAGTTTTAATAAGTTTATTTGTATCTCTTTCATGTAAACCAATTGAAGGTTCATCAAGTACATACATAACACCTGTTAATCCAGAACCAATTTGTGATGCCACTCTAATTCTTTGAGCTTCACCACCTGAAATTGATCTTGCATCTCTACCTAAAGTAATGTAACCTAAACCAACATCATGTAAAAAGAATACTCTTTCTTTTATTTCTTTTAAAATAGGTTTTGAAATCATATGATTTTTATCAGAAAAGTATTCAAAATTCTTTTCATCTTGAAAAAAGGAATGTGCATCTTCTATTGGAACATTTATTACATCAGAAATTGATTTATTTGCTACAAATACAGATTGTGAAGAAGGCTTTAGTCTGTTTCCATTACATGAATCACAAACTTTTTCAGTCATGTATTCAGCCATTTCTTTTTCATCTTTTACCATAGAGTAGGCTAATTTAACTACACCTTCCCACTTTTTAGTAAGTCTATGTTTTTTCCATGTGAACTTGATTTCTTCAACTCCACCATGTAAAACTGCTTTTTGTTGATGCATAGGTAGTTCACTAAATGGAACTTTTATATCAATATCAGCAGCTTCACAATATGCCATAAGCATTTTAAAGTAATAGCCTTTATTAAAACCATAGATAACTCTAATAGCACCATCTTCTAAAGTAAGATCACCATTTATTACTTTTTTCATATCTAAAGCGTATCTAATACCTAAACCATCACACGAGCTACATGCACCCTTTGGTGAGTTAAAAGAAAATGATAATGGCTCAAGGGGCTCAAAAGAAATTTTACAAGAAAAACATGCCATGTGTTCTGAGTAATGAATATGTTTTTCAATACCCATATCTTCATGGTTCATAACTTCAACTTCAAGTTCTCCAAAGCTTTCTTTTAGACCTTTTTCAACATCTTGGGCAATTCTATCTTTGTTTTCTTCTTTAACAACAACCCTATCAATTACAACTTTAATAGTGTGCATTTTGTTTTTTTCTAACTCAATATCTTCATCAAGTCTAGCCATAACACCATCAATCATAGCTCTTACATAACCTTTTACTCTAAGGCTTTCTAAAAGATCAGCGAATGTACCTTTTTTTCTGTTTATTAGTGGAGCTAAAATTACTAATTTTGAGTTCTCTGGAAGTTTTAAAACTTGATCAATAACATCACTTGCACTCATTTGAGAAATTGGATCACCACATTGATGACAATGTTGTTTTCCAACTCTTGCGTATAATAATCTTAAATAATCATATACTTCTGTAATAGTACCAACTGTTGAACGTGGATTTTTAGAAGTTGTTTTTTGATCTATTGCAATTGCTGGAGTTAATCCTTCAATTCTTTCCACATCAGGTTTTCCAACCTTATCTAAAAACTGTCTAGCATAAGCAGATAGTGATTCTATATATCTTCTTTGACCTTCTGCATATAATGTGTCAAATGCTAATGTTGATTTACCTGAACCTGATAATCCTGTAAAAATAATTAGCTTGTTTTTAGGAATTTCTAAGTTAATATTTTTTAAGTTATTCTCTTTGGCATTAAAAATTTTTATAGTATCTGTCATATCTCACCTTTGAAAAAATAAGTTAATATTATAGGGTAGATTAATGTATTTTAGGCTTAATGCATAGGTTGCTAATAGTATTTGACAAGTATTCTAGGTCTTCAAAATAAGTTTAATATATAAATTGACAAATTTGTTAAATAAACAGACATTTAGTTAAGTTGACTTTTAATATTAAATATTTAAAAATATATTTTATATATCATTGAAATAAGAATCATAATATTTAAAATAAGAATAAAATTTTTATATGAGTTCGACTGAATTTTTCCTTTGGCAATTATTCCAAAATATACACCAATCAAAGAACATAATCCTACAATTGCTCCTTCTTGATATAACATTTGTCCAATCAAGGATAAAGAAATAAATCCAGCAACAGAAGAAAATATAACAAAAAATAGTCCTAAAGCTGTAGCAGTTTTAATGTCATATCTTAAAAAACCAACTAAAATAGGTGTAAGTAGGATAGAACCACCAATACCTATACTCATGGCAATAATACCAATAAAAAATCCAATGATAAATAAATAAACCTTATTTACTTGTTTTGGTCCTTCTTCATGTTGAGCAGGAGATTTAAAAATCTTTATAATTGAATAAATTAAAATAGCTAAAAAGATGTATTGTAATGTTTCATTTGAAAAGTGAGATATTATAAAGCCATTTTGAAGACCACCAACAAAACCACCAATTCCAATAATTAAACCGTCTTTTAGTACGTTTTGTGCTTTTTTTGAATTAAGAAAAGATCCATAGATAGATGAAAATACCATTTGCATTATAGAAATAGAAACGGCTTCTTTCATTACATATCCTGCAAATAAAAGCATTGGTACAAGTATCATTCCTCCACCAACACCAAAGAAACCAGAAATAAATCCAGTTAAAATTCCAAATATTCCTAATTCAATCAATGTTATTTCTTCTTAATAGAATTCATTGCATTTATAAAATTATCATATTCATTTTCTAATAATATTTTTTGCTCATCCCAATCATATAAACCATTAACAAATCCTCTTTTATTTCCTATTTTATCTACAAGTTCATAAGGTGTATTT
>JBDNBT010000033.1:0-9439 GCA_039767755.1 Sulfurovum sp. | reverse complement strand
TTTATTAACATTCATTATTACTTTAAGATTGATTGTTGTAAAATCTAAGCATTTTAAAATTAATTAGATTTTTATAAAGGAAATCATTGGAACTTATCGGAAAATTAATAGATGGTCAAATATATGACCTTCAAACTGCTGAATCTTTAAAAATTGACGGGGAAGAGATCAAATCTGACAACTCACCTGAATCTTTAGAGATTTTAAGACACTCATGTGCTCATATGATGGCACAAGCTATCAAAGAGCTATACCCAGATGCAAAATTCTTCGTAGGACCTGTTGTAACAGAAGGTTTTTACTATGACTTTAAAGTAGATGCTAAAATCTCAGATGAAGATTTACCTACTATTGAAAAAAAGATGAAAGAAATTGCTAATAGAAAACTTCCTATTGAAAGATATGAATCAACTAGAGAAGAAATTCAAGCTAAATTTGCAGATGATGAATTAAAACAAGCTGTTTTATCAAAAATTGAAGATGATACCTTGACAATGTATAAGCAAGGTGAATTTGAAGATTTATGTAGAGGGCCACACTTACCTAATACTAGAATGATTAGAGCATTCAAACTAACTAGAGTCGCAGGCGCATACCTAGGTGGTGATGAAGAAAATGAAATGATTACTAGAATCTACGGAATTGCGTTCTTTGATAAAAAAGAATTAAATGATTACGTAAGAATGCTAGAAGAAGCTAAAAAAAGAGATCATAGAAAACTTGGAACTGAATTAGAATTATTTACATTCAGTGAAGAAGTTGGTGCTGGGTTACCATTATGGTTACCAAATGGTGCACGTCTAAGATCAAAATTAGAGCATATACTTTATAAAGCACATAGGGTTAGAGGCTATGAACCTGTAAGAGGTCCTGAAATGCTGAAATCTGATATGTGGAAAATCTCTGGTCACTATCAAAACTACAAAGAAAATATGTACTTCACTACTATTGATGAACAAGAATATGGAATCAAACCTATGAACTGTGTAGGTCATATTCAAATTTTCAAAAATGACATTGTTTCATATAAAGAATTACCTTTAAAGTTCTTTGAATATGGTGTAGTTCATAGACATGAAATGACAGGTGCTATGCATGGATTATTTAGAGTAAGAGAATTTACTCAAGATGATGCACATATTTTCTGTATGCAGTCGCAAGTTAAAGATGTAATTATTGACGTATTAGAATTTGTAGATTCGTTAATGAAATTATTTAATTTCAAATATGAAATGGAAGTTTCAACAAAACCTAAAAAAGCTATTGGTGATGACACTTTCTGGGAGAAAACAACTAAAGGTATCATGGATGCTTTAGATGAAAACAACTTACCATATGGAATTGATGAAGGTGGTGGTGCATTCTACGGACCAAAAATCGACATTAAAATTACAGATGCTATTGGAAGAAAATGGCAATGTGGTACTGTACAAGTTGATATGAACTTACCTGAAAGATTTAATGTAGAATTCATTAACGAAAAAGGTGAAAAAGATCAACCTGTAATGATTCACAGAGCTATTTTAGGTTCTTTTGAAAGATTTATTGGAATTTTAACTGAACACTGTGCAGGAGAGTTTCCATTCGCTATTGCACCAACTCAAGTAATTTTTGTTCCTATTGCAGATACTCATATTGATTACTGTAAAGAACTACAAAGAGAATTAATTGAAAATGATATGGATTCAAAAATCTATAGTATGAATGAATCTTTAAATAAAAGAATCAGAATGGCTGAAAAACAAAGAGTACCAATGATAGTTGTTTTAGGTGATGAAGAAGTTGCAAATCAAACTGTAGCTTTAAGAGATAGAAGAAACAGAGAACAATCAAATATGACAAAAGAAGAGTTTATCACTATGTTAAACGATTTAAAAAACGGGAGCAAAATTTGAGTAAACAAAATAAAAAAGGTAATGATGTAATCATGAATGATATGATTACATCTGCAGAATTAAGATGTATGGGTTCTGATGGAAGTCAATTAGGTATTATTTCAACAAGAGATGCGAAAGCTATGGCTGATGATGAAGGTTTAGATATCGTTCTTGTTGCACCAGATGCAAAGCCACCAGTTGCTAAAATCATGGATTATGGTAAATTCAAATACCAACAAGAGAAAAAACAAAAAGAAGCTAGAAAAAAACAAAAAGTTATTGTTGTTAAAGAAGTAAAATTCTCTGTAAAAATTGCAGACAATGATATTAACTATAAAGTTAAACATGCTATTGAATTCTTACAAAAAGGATTCCATGTAAAATGTAGAGTATTCTTAAAAGGTAGAGAAATGGCGCATCCAGAAGCTGGTGCAGCTGTTTTAGAAAGAGTATGGCCTATGCTTGAAGAGTATGCAACAAGAGATGCAGCTCCTAAACAAGAAGGTAGATTTGTTAATATGATGGTATTACCAAAAAGCTAACTTACATCGCGTTTACTTAAAAGAAGAGTCTTCACTCTTCTTTGCCCTATAGTGTATTCACACAAAATTTCTTATATTTCTATTTACTTAAAATTTTATTAATGTTTATTTCAGTATAATAGCAAACTTTTTCAAAAAAATTGAAAATGCAAATTTAATAGGAGGATTCGTTACATGCCAAAGATGAAAAGTAACAGCGGAGCTTTAAAGAGATTTAAAGTGAAAAAAAACGGTTCTATTAAAAGAGGATCTGCTTA
The DNA here is from genome assembly GCA_039767755.1 of Sulfurovum sp. Classification (GTDB taxonomy): domain Bacteria; phylum Campylobacterota; class Campylobacteria; order Campylobacterales; family Arcobacteraceae; genus JALRJW01. The sequence continues at coordinate 6,763 of JBDNBT010000033.1, read as the reverse complement.
TAGAAGTCATATCTTAACTAAGATGACTCAAAAAAGAAAAAGATCTTTAAGAGGACCAAAAACTGTTCATAGTACAGATGCTGCAAGCATAAAAGCTATGTTATGCCAAGCGTAATTTAAAACAAAATTTAGATTACTTAGTCCCTCCACTATAGTGTGGACAAGTTCAACATTTAAGTTGACACCTTATAAAAAAAATATAAGAGTAAAGAAAGGAAATATTAATGCCTAGAGTAAAAACTGGTGTAGTTAGAAGAAGAAGACATAAAAAAGTTTTAAAGCAAGCTAGAGGTTTCTTTAGTGGTAGAAGTAAACACTTTAGAAAAGCGAAAGAGCAATTAGAGCACTCTTTAGTATACGCTTACAGAGACAGAAGACAAAAGAAAAGAGATATTAGAAAGCTTTGGATTGTAAGAATCAATGCTGCTTGTAGATTAAATGATATCAACTATTCAAGATTCATGAACGGTATGAAATTATCAGGAATTGAATTAGATAGAAAAATCTTAGCTGACATGGCAATGAACGATGCTCCTGCATTCGCTTCAATTGTAGCTAAAGCTAAAGCAGCTTTAAACTAATTTTAAATTTGCAAACAATTAAAAAGGGGAGATGTTAAATCATCTCCCCTTTTTTTATGCTTATTTTATATACACAATTTTGAAATGCCTTAGGCTTTACCTGATAGCATTCCATATTGAGTCATAGGTTTAAGTAAATATACTTTCATAAGCCACCATATATATCTTTCTTTAGTTGGATCAAGTGGAAAAGATGGTGCTGGTTTTGCTGTCCAGTTAAACTCAGCTAACATAACAGTACCAATACCAGTTATAAGTGGACATACTGTATATCCATCAAACTGAGCTTTTGGCTTATTACCTTCCATAACAGCTACTAAGTTATCTACTACCACTTTATACTGTTTTCTTACGCTACCACCTGTTTTTCCCATTTTTACTGCTGCTATATCACCTAATGAGAAGATATTAGGGTATTTCACATGTTGTAAGGTTTTTTGATTAACAGGAACCCATCCTTTTTTAGAACCAATAGCTGATTTTCCAATAGCATCGGGTGCTTTCATAGGTGGAGTAATATGAATAAAATCAAAGTCAAAATTTACATCAACAGATTTTTTTACAATATCATATTCTTCTAAGTCCTCATCCCATTCACCTTTTTCTTCCCAAGTTTTATTAAAAGTCGCAACTTTGTTTTCTAAATCAACACCAACAAGATTATGATTAAAATGAGTTTTAAAATCTCTTACTTTAAATTGCTTTTCTATGGCATCTGCATACTCTTTAACTCCAAAGTACTTTGATGAGTCGTCAAAATAATGTAATTCAACATTATCTCTTACTCCTGCTTCTTCAAGTCTTGAGTTAACTAAATACATGATTTTTTTAGGTGCACCACCACATTTTAAAGGAGTATTTGGATCTGTAAATAAAGCTTTTACTTTTTTACCTGATTTTGCTTTTTCTATAAGTTTTTCTAATTGATCCCATGTTTGAACAGATGAATCAATATTATAAATTGAGTTAGCTCCTGAATCACCAAATGTTGAAGTTATCTTAGATCCATCAATAGAACTATAACTTTCACCAATTGCTTCAAGACCTTTAATTCTTCCAAAGTCTAAAGATACTCCTGCACATACTATTAAGTAATCATAGTTTAGTTTTTTACCAGAAGTTAAAACAACACTATTTTCTTCAGGGTTAAACTGTGCTGCACTATCTAAAATCATTTCTACACCTGATGGTAAGAAATCTTTAGTATCGTAATCAACATCACTTTTACTATATACACCACCACCTATAAGTGTATATCCAGGCTGATAACATACAGACTTTTTATTTGGTTCTATAATAGTAATATCAGGATTACTTAGGGTACTTGATAATTTTGCAGCTGTTGAAATACCTGCTAATCCTCCACCAATGATAAGAATCTTACCCTTAGCTTCACTTGCTTTTACTTCATTTGCGCTTGCTTGTGTACCTGATGCTAAAGCTAAAGCTGAACTAAGTCCTGCTAATTTTAATGCATCTCTTCTTGATATACCAACTTTTTTTACTTCATCATCAATTAGTTCTAATGCTTTGTCTAACTCATTTTTTGACATATCTTGTCCTTAAATAAATAATTTTTTCTAACATTAGAATATCATATTTTGTATAATATAAAACTAAAAGAAAAGTCTTTCTTATAATTTTATCATAAGCAAAAGTTATATAACTTGATTTTTGTTTTGAATAGAGTATTCAAAGAAGAAAAACTTCCTTCTTTAAATATGAAATATTATAAACCTCTTGGGTCAGTAATATATCCAGAAATAGCAGATGCTGCTGCAACTGCTGAGTTAGCTAAATAAATTTTAGATGATCTAGAACCCATTCTTCCTACGAAGTTTCTGTTTGTAGTAGATATACATACTTCTTCATCACCTAAGATTCCCATATATCCACCTAAACATGCTCCACAAGTAGGATTTGATACAACACCACCTGCATCAACTAAGATATCAATATAACCAGCCTTAGTAGCATCTCTTAGAATTTTTTGAGTACCAGGAGTTAAGATAAGTCTTACGTGTCTAGCTACTCTTTTACCATCTAAAATTTCTGCTGCCATTTTAAAGTCAGATAATCTACCGTTTGTACAAGATCCAATAAATACTTGGTCAACTCTAATTTCATCTGATACAGCTTTAGATACTGAGTGTCCATTATCAGGTAAGAATGGATATGCAATAACAGGCTCTAATTTAGCTACATCAATTTCAATAGTTCTTGTATATTTTGCATCTTCATCAGAATAGTGAATTTTTGGTTCAGCTCTTAATCCATCATTGTTTTCACTAACTTCATTTAAGAATGCTTCAGTAGTTTCATCATAAGCAAAAATACCATTTTTAGCACCAGCTTCAATAGCCATATTACAAATAGAGAATCTATCATCCATTGTTAAGTATTGAACAGTGTCACCTACAAACTCTAGTGCTTGATATAAAGCACCATCAACACCTAATTGTCTAATTACTTCAAGAATAATATCTTTTCCTGAAACATATTGAGATGGTTTACCTGTCATTACAACTTTAATAGACTCAGGAACTTTAAACCAGTTTCCACCCGTAATCATACCAAATGAGATATCAGTTGAACCCATACCTGTACTAAACGCACCTAAACCACCATGAGTACATGTGTGAGAATCAGCACCAATAATAACATCACCTGGTAACACTAAACCTTTTTCAGGTAATAATGCATGTTCAATACCCATATCTTTTTCATCAAAAAAGTATTTTAAATCGTGTTTCATAGCAAAGTCTCTTGAGATTTTTGCTTGATTTGCAGATGCAATATCTTTTGCTGGAATAAAGTGATCTAATACAATTGCAAAACCTTCTGGATTTGCTAATTTTTCTCTACCGCTCTCTTCAAAAGCTCTAATAGAAATAGGAGTTGTAATATCATTTCCAATTACCATATCAATTGGACTTCTTACAATTTCTCCTGCGAAAACTTCATGTCCTACATGTTCACTAAAGATTTTTTCTGTAATAGTTTGACCCATATTTTTGTTCTTCCTATATTTATTTTTTCTATAATTTTGGCTGATTATATCCAAAATTCATTTAAAAGCTTTAAACTGCTTTTTTACCAAAAAACTGTTTATACAATATCAAAGCAACTGCTATATTTATTAAAACATCGGCTATATTAAAGATTGCAAATTCAAAACCATAATGCCAATAAAAATAATCAACAACTGCCCCATAAGTAAATCTATCTAATATATTTGATAAAGCACCTACATAAAGTAAAGTTGATGCTAACCAATATTCATAAAATACATCTTTATTTTTAAGTAAATAAATAGTCGCTGCAAGTATTATTCCTAATTGAATGTACTTTAATCCACCCTCTAAAAACTCAAACATAGAAAATGCTACACCATAATTATATGCAAGTTTTAAACTCATATATGGACCATCCACATCCCATGAAAGGTTTGCAAATCCATATTTTACTACTTGATCAAATATAAATAATATTACAAATAAAAACAGTGATAATTTTAATTTAGTATTTAAATTACTATTCAAAAGCATTCTAAACTTAACTACAATGCTTTTTTGAAGAATTTAATTAACTCATCCATAGATGCTTCAACATCACTTTGATTTTTACCTTCTAGTAAAAGTCTGATTTTATTTTCTGTTCCTGAGTATCTTATTAAATCTCTCATGCCTTTTTGTCTAATTGAAACTAATAGCTCTTCAAGACCATCAATTTCATTTAAAGGTTTTTTCTCAGTAACTTTCATATTATGTAAAATTTGTGGATACAAATCAAATGGATTCAACACTTCACTTGCTTTTTTACCAGATTTAATAATTAAAGCAAGTACTTGTAAAGCAGACGCTAATCCATCACCTGTTTTAGCAGCATCAGCAAAAATAATATGTCCACTTTGCTCACCACCAAAATTAATACCCTGCTCTTTCATAACTTCAAGTACGTATTTGTCACCAACATTTGATCTATGTAAATCAATATTTGATTCATTTAAAAAGTCTTCAAGTCCTTGGTTCGACATAACAGTAGCTACACAACCATTACCTTTTAGAAGTTTTTCGTCGTTTAAGTATTTACATAAAGCACCAATTAACTTATCACCATCAACAACTTCACCTTTTTCATCAACTACTACTAATCTATCTGCATCACCATCAAGTGCAAGACCAATATCAGCTCTATATTCTTGAACAATTTTACCAATATTATTAGGGTGAGTTGCTCCACAGTTATCATTAATATTGTAACCATTTGGTTTGTTGTGTAAAGTAATTACTTCAGCACCTAATTCTTCAAGAATAGTTGGTGCAACTTTATAAGCTGCTCCATTTGCACAATCTAGTACAATTCTAACACCTTGTAAAGTTAAGTCTGTTGGGAATGAACTTTTAATAGAAACAATATATCTACCAATAACATCATCAATTCTTTTAGCAGAACCGATTTCTTTACCTGTAACTCTATTTTCCATTCTTAAGTCATTATCGTGGAAAATTTCTTCTATTTGAGCTTCTGCTTGAGTGCTTAGTTTATTTCCATGATTATCAAAGAATTTTATACCATTATCTTCAAAAGGATTATGAGAAGCACTAATCATAATACCAGCATCACACCTCATTGATTCAGTTAAATATGCAACTGCAGGAGTTGGCATAGGACCAATTTGAATAACATCATAACCAATGGCTGTAAGACCTGAAACAAGGGCATTTTCAATCATATAACCACTTCTTCTTGTATCTTTACCAACTAAAATTTTCTTTGTAGTAGAATGCTTTTTAAAGTATATTCCTGCAGCTTTTGCAAGCTTTAAAACAGTAATTGCATCTAAGAACTCACCAGCTTTACCTCTAACACCGTCTGTACCGAATAGTTTCATTAAATTTTCCTAAAATTAAACTCTTTTTAAGTTATTTTGGATAGTATTCTACCCTTAAAAATTTTATAAAGAGGTTAAAATAAAATGGCAAACCACAAATCTTGTGAAAAAAGAGTTAGACAAACTAAGGTTAAAACTGAGAGAAATAGATTCTACAAAACTAGAATCAAAAATGTTATTAAAGACGTATTAGCAGCTGTAGAAACTGCTGATAAAGAAAAAGCAACTGTATCTATGAAAACTGCTAACAAATACTTACACCACTGTGTTTCTAAAGGTATCTTAAAGAAAGCGAACGCAGCAAGAAAAGTATCTAGATTACAAACAAAAGTAAACGCTATATAGTTTAAAGACTAACTAGTTTTACTTGAAAAGACATAAATGTTAAAAGAAAAATTACAATCGTTTATCAACAGATATGATGAGATAAACAACCTATTAATATCACCAGATATTACTAGTGATATTAAAAGAATGACTGACTTGTCAAAAGAGCAGTCATCAATTGAACCAATTGTTACAAAAGCAAATGAGTATAATCAAGTATGTGATGATATTGAAGAAAATAAAATGCTACTTGATGATGACGAATTAGTTGATTTGGCTAAAGAAGAATTAAAAACATTAGAGCACAGAAAACCTGAACTTGAAGAAGAAATAAGAGTACTTATGATTCCTACAGATCCAAATGATGATAAAAACATCTATTTAGAACTTAGAGCTGGTACAGGTGGAGATGAAGCTGCACTATTTGTTGGTGATTTATATAGAGCTTATATCAGATACGCTGAAAATAACAACTGGAAAGTTGAGCTGATGAACTCAAGTGAGAGTGAATCAGGGGGTTACAAAGAGATTGTAATGTTAGTTAAAGGTGATCACGTATTCTCAAAACTTAAGTTTGAGGGTGGAACTCATAGAGTTCAAAGGGTACCTGCAACAGAATCACAAGGAAGAGTACACACATCTGCTATAACAGTAGCTGTTATGCCTGAAGTTGACGATGTAGATGTACAAATAGATCCAAATGATTTAAAAATTGATGTGATGAGAGCAAGTGGTAATGGTGGGCAATCTGTTAATACAACAGATTCAGCTGTAAGAATTACACATATTCCAACAGGATTAGTTGTAACAAACCAAGACCAAAAATCTCAACACAAAAATAAAGACAAAGCGATGAAAGTTCTTAAAGCTAGACTTTTTGATATCCAGATGAGTGAAAAGATGGAATCAGAAGGTGCATCTAGAAAAGAACAAGTTGGTAGTGGTGATAGAAGTGGAAGAA
>JBDNBT010000032.1:0-2566 GCA_039767755.1 Sulfurovum sp. | reverse complement strand
TAGTGTGCTCCTAAAGTTGATGACTCAGGTGGATTTAGAGAATGTATATAATTTTTTGTAGTAGAAGCATCTTCTCCAAACTCTATATCTTTTGAGTTTAAAGTTGAGTATATTAAAGTTTTATCACTATCGTATATTGCAGAACTAAACTTCTCATCCCTTGGATAAAATTGATATTTGTCAAAGTTAATATGTAAGTCTTTTAATCTAAACATAAAGTCATTTGCATATTCTTGTAATACTTGTCTTTTTTCTTGCAGCATTAAATCCTTTTGTGATTTAAAATACACAAAAGAAGAAATACTAAGAATAACTAATATAAGTATAGAATATAAAGCAATAAAACCTAAAAGTGTTCTAGTTTCACTCTTTGTTAAATCTATATCCAAGTCTTTTAACACTGACAATTTTATCTTTCCCTAAATATTTTCGTAAATTTTTTAAATATGTTCTTAATGAGTTATCACTATACTCTTCGTCATAATCCCATACAAACTCATAAATTTTATCATGACTTAAAAGTTCATTTGGGTGTTTTAAAAATAGTTTTAATAGCTTTAACTCTTTTTGATTTAACTTAACATCAACATCATTTTGTAATAAAACATTAGCAACCGTATCAAACTTTACATCAGAAGTAATACTAATATAGTCTTTTTTATTTGTAAAATCCCTTTTTAAAATAGTATTTATTCTAATAAGCATTTCTTTTAATTCAAAGGGCTTTCTAATATAATCATCACAACCACTTTCAAAGCCTTCTTCTAGATTATCCATAGAATTTAATGATGTAATAAATATACAAGAAGTATCTTTTCCTTCAAGTCTTAACTTTTTAAGTAAATCAAATCCGTTTATATCAGGTACATTAACATCAAATAAAAACAAATCAATATACTCTTCATAAGCTTTTTCTAATGCCTCTTGACCTGTATATGAAACAGTAACTTCAAAATTGTTCTCTTCTGAATACTCAGTAAGAGTTTCATTAAGTGTTAGATCATCTTCTAATAAAAGTATTTTGTTTTTCATTTTTGATTCTTTTTTAGGTTTCTTTCATAGAATTTTTTTTCCCTACTGTTCATTGTAGGTACTCTTTGTTGTAATTCTTTTTTAAATTCTTTTTTATTATTCTCTTTTATATAACCCATAATTGCTATTAGTTCTTCTGTGCTCATTTCTGAGTAGTCTTCTTTAGCAAAGGAAAAAGAAATAATAAGTAAGAAAACTAATAGAACTTTTTTCATTTAAACTAGACCTTAAAATCATTTTTTTTATCAATTTAGTATAACTCAGTATTGTATAAAAATCGTTTTTATCATTATATAAAATTTTTTACACTATACTCAATAAAAAATTTTCAAAGAGAGCCATATGTTAAAAAATATTTTACTGATTTCTACTGCTGCTGTATTGTTTACGGGATGCCTTGGAGGTGCAGAAGAAGAGAAGTGGACTGCCTTTATCTATCCTGATAAGGAAAACACAAAAAGAAATGTTAAAAGCCCTATGACTTTTGATAATTTACAAACTTGTAAAGATGAAGCTGCAAAACAAATTGAGATCTTAGGTATTACATCAACTGCTACTTTTAAATGTGGTCTAAACTGTACATTCCACGATGGAATGAGAATGGAAATTTGTGAAAAAATGTTAGCACCTAATGAAGAGATGCCAATAAACGATTCTAAGTTCTAAATAGTTATTAATGAATGAGAAAATATCTGTTAAATACATTCTAAAACTTCTTTTAGAAAACAAAAAACAACTAATTATTGGGCAAATGATAACTTTGTTTGCTATTTTAATTAGTGTTCCTATTCCTCTACTTTTACCAGTACTTGTTGATGAGGTACTATTAAATAAACCTGGTATCACTGTTAATACTATTGACTCATTATTTGGAAGTTCAAGTGCATTTTTTTATATAGCTATTGTTGCTGTTGCTGTAATCTTTCTAAGATTAGTATATTTTGTAGCAGGTGTTTTTATCACAAAAATATTTACTTATCTATCTAAATATATTACTTATCATATAAGACTTAGACTTCTAAGTCACCTTGAAGCTGTAAATATGAATGAATATGAAAGCTTAGGATCAGGCGCTATTGCTGCAAACTTAGTTACAGATGTAGATACTTTAGATAACTTTATTGTTAGTGTAGCTAGTAAACTTATAGCTTCTGTTTTAACTTTAATAGCAGTTGCTGCTGTTATTATTACTATTGATCCTATTTTAGGCCTTATGATTTTATTTATTCAGCCTATTATTATGCTTTTATCAAAAAGAATATCAAAAAAAACTGGTGTACTTAAAAAAGAAGAAAATAAAGCTGTTGAGAGTTTTCAAAATAATATCTCTCAAACTTTAGATTTATTTGGTCAAATTAAAGCCTCAAACAAAGAAAACTATTTTTTTAAAAACGCAATTAATAAGGCAGAAGTTATAAAAAGAACTTCCAATGAATACAAATATAAAAGTACTGCATATGAAAGATTTTCATTTACAATATTCCTTTTTTCCTTTGAAATTTTTAGAGCAACAGGACTTTTACTTGTAGCATAT
>JBDNBT010000031.1:0-3039 GCA_039767755.1 Sulfurovum sp. | reverse complement strand
ATAAGTTCCAATGATTTCCTTTATAAAAATCTAATTAATTTTAAAATGCTTAGATTTTACAACAATCAATCTTAAAGTAATAATGAATGTTAATAAATTAATCACTTTTACGATCATAAAGTGTAAGATATTTCACAAAATATGTGAATTTCAAATCAGATTAGATTTTTTACTTGATCAGTTTTAAATATATAATTATAAGTTTATATTATCATTTATAGTTAATTAAATATTATATTTATTTTTAATATTGTAAAATAAATAACTAACTTATAAAAGGAGTCCTATGAAGTTTTTATTAAAACTTTTAATTAGTGTTGCTATGTTGTTTTCCCTTTCAACAGCAAGTGATAAAGCAAAAGAAATCCAGTTTAAAAAAGCAAAAGGTATGTTTCAAGCTAAAAGTGCATTGTTTATAGATGCTAGACCAGAGAAACTATATAAAAAAGGTACTATCTTAGGTGCTATGAATATTCCATTTAAAAAGTTTAACAGATATAAGAAGTTTTTACCTGCAAGTAAAAAAGCAAAAATTGTGACTTTTTGTAATGGTGCTAAATGTGATTTATCTCATAAATTAGCTGAAAAAATTGTAGCTTTAGGATATGAAAGAGTTATGATTTATGTTGGTGGCTACCCTGAGTGGAAAGAAAAGAAAATGCCACAAATGGGATTAATAAAAAAACAAATAGTAACTAAAAAAGGTCCATACAAACCTACAAAACCTGCAACAATATCAAATGCAAAAATATATTTAGGTGTTGAAGATTCTATGATTGATCAGTTTTGGTTTGCTTCTGTTGTATTAAAAGACTTACCTAAAAATATTCAATTAGTGGATATTAGAAAAAAAGAACAATACAATGAAGGTCATATAAAAGGTGCTGTAAATGTTAGATGGGACAATGATGCTCAAACTATAGACACATCAAAATTATCAAAAGACAAACTAAATGTGCTGTATTGTAATACAGGTATGCAGTCACTTGAAGCTGCTACAAAAATAAGACAAATGGGTATTAAAAATGTTTTATACTTTGATGCAATGGTAAATTGTGATGGTATGAAATGTAAAGTTGAAGCAAACGATAATTTATAAAAAAGAAATTAAAAGGTAATTTAAATAAATTACCTTTTAAAGTTTAGATTAACAAGATGGCACATTTCCTGAGTCATTTGCATATTCGTATGAAAAGTCATAAAAGTGAGGAATCCAGCTTTCTTTTACATCTGAATCTTGAACAGATGGACAGATCTTTTTGATCTCATTCATAAACTCACCATTTTCCATGATCTCTTCCCATTCATCCATAGAGTGCTTAGCAGCAAACTTATCTCCAGCCATTCCACATTTGTCTTTTAACTTCTTAACAAATAGTTTTTGACCTTTAACCACATCTGCTGATAAAGATACTGATGAGATACTCACAACTAATGATGCTGCCGCTATTATTTTAAGTAATTTCACTCTTAACTCCTAGTAATTTTTATTTAGATATCATTATAACAAAACAACTAAAAACAAAACTTAGAAATTAATAAAAGTGAAAATAAAATGAAATACTTTCTTCTAAAAGAAATAGTGCAATATCTTAGCTCAAATGTCCATAAGATAAGACTTTGTAAGAGAATTGACAACAATACAATTATAATTGAATTTAATGATAGAAATATAATCTATCTTGATATGACTAGAGGAAATAGTATAGTTTTTAAATCAAAAGAGATTTTAAAAGCTAAAAAAGATTTTAATGCACCATTTGATGTGGTTTTACAAAAAAGGTTTAACAACGCAAAAGTTGAAAATGTAGAAATTTATAATGATGATAAAATTATAAATATAAAAGTAAACTCTTCATCTTCATACAAAAGTTTAATTACTATTTTACAACTTGAATTTACAGGAAAGTATACAAACATAGTAATACTTGATGAAAACAGAGTTATCCTTGAAGCTTTAAGACATATTGATGAGTTTTCTTCAAGTAGGGTGGTGAAAGTTGGAATCAAATTAGATGAAATACCTAAAAAAGATATAATTTTTAAAAGTGAAGAAGTTGAAGATATTGAAAAGTATATGTTTGATGTTTATGAAAATAGACAACAAAAAAACTTAGAAAACCTAAAAAAACAAAAAATCCAACAAGTCCAAAAGAAAGTTAAAAAACTAGAAAAAACAATAAGCGCACTTCCAAAAAAAGAAGAACTTGAAACCTTGTCAGTTGAACTGTATGAAAAAGGTAACCTTATATTGATGAATATTCATAATATAAAGCCATATCAAAAATCTTTTAAGACCTATGATTACAGTGGAAATGAAATAGAAATTGATATTGAAAACTGCTCAAGTATTACTCAGTATTCAAATGATTTGTTTAAAAAAGCAAAAAAAGCAAAGGCTAAATCAAATAGTGTTTCAATAGAAAAAGATAATCTTGAAGAAAAATTAAACTTTTTAAAGAGATTAATTTCAAATCTGCAAGAGTGCAATAGTGCTAGTGAATGTGAATTTTTATATCCTAAAAAAGAAAAAAATCAAGCAAAAGTAAAAAAAGCACAACCCTATGAAAGCTTCTTTTTTGAAGGCTATAAAATAATGCTTGGAACTAGTGAAAGAGAAAATATATATCTACTAAAAAATAGTAAAGCTAGTGATTTTTGGTTTCATTTAAAAGATAGACCATCAAGTCATGTGATAGTACAAAATACAAAAAAAACTATACCTGATACAGTAATAGAACAAGCTGCAATTATATGTGCAAAGTTTTCAAGTGACTTTGGTGGAACTTATGAAGTTGATTTTACACAAAGAAGAAATGTAAAGATACAAAATGGAGCAAATGTGCTTTACAATCCTTATACTACTACTGTTGTGAAGGTTTAGAAGTTAGTTGTTTTGATAATATTTATAAGTTCGATAGGATTTTCAGTCAAATTAAAATGTTTTTTTAAAAAAAGTAATGAATCTCTTTCACTTTTATTACTATATCTTTTTAATAATGTAGCAAGATTTTTAGTTTTAATTTGATTTTTAGTAGT
>JBDNBT010000030.1:0-7483 GCA_039767755.1 Sulfurovum sp. | reverse complement strand
TTTGCTTCAGGTGTTATGTTGATTTTAATGAGACCATTTAAAGTTGGTGATTTTGTTAACGCAGGTGGGCAAAGTGGTACTGTTGAAGTTATAACTATATTTCACACGGTTTTAAGAACAGGTGATAATCAAAAGCTTATTGTTCCAAATGGTTCTATTACAAACGACACTATTGTAAATGTAAATGCTAATCCTGAAAGAAGAGTGGATTTAATTGTTGGTATTGGTTATGACGATGACATTAAAAAAACTAAAGAAGTATTAGCAAGAATTATAGATGAAGATGAAAGAATTTTAAAAGATAAAGATATTAAAATTGCTGTGTCTGAATTAGCAGATTCATCTGTAAATTTTGTTGTTAGAGTATGGGTTAATACACCTGATTATTGGAATGTAAAATTTGATTTAACTGAAAAAATCAAAATCACATTTGATTCTGAAGGTATTTCAATTCCTTATCCACAAAGTGATGTGCATATCCACAATCAAAACTAATATACCAAGTATATTAGTTCAAATCCTTGAAGCACTCCATAAAAATGGGGCTAAACCAATTTTGGTTGGTGGATGCGTAAGGGATTTTATCTTAAATATAGAGAATAAAGATTTTGATATTGAAGTCTTTAATATTTCTACCTTTGAAAAACTACAAAAAGTCCTTGAAAATTTTGGAAGTGTTAAACTTGTTGGTAAATCTTTTGGTGTATTAATACTAAATACTGAAAACTATTCTTTTGATTTTGCATTACCTAGAACTGAAAAAAAAGTTGGAAAACTTCATACAGATTTTGAAGTTGTATCTGATTCTAGTTTGAGTTTTAAAGATGCTGCAATAAGAAGAGATTTTACTATAAACTCCATTGGGTATGATTACTTTGAAAATAAGTTTTTAGATCCATTTAATGGTATAAATGATATTAAAAACAAAAAGCTAAAGCATATTGATAAAAATACATTTGTTGAAGATCCTTTGCGGGTATATAGAGCTGTTCAATTTGCAGCAAGGTTTCAGTTTAGTATTGACAATGAAACAATAATATTATGTAAAAAAATGATTTTAAATGATGATCTAAAGTATTTAGCAAAAGAGCGTGTATTTGAAGAACTTAATAAAATGTTTTTAAAATCACAAAAACCATCTATTGGATTAGATTATCTAAGAAGTTTGGGTTGCTTAAAATATTTTAGTGAATTAGAAGTTTTAATAGACTGTATTCAAGATAAAGAGTATCATCCTGAGGGTGATGTTTGGGTTCATACTTTAATGACCGTTGATGAATTATCAAAAATAATTAAGAAAGAAAATATCGAAGATGAGTATAGAAAGCTTGTTTTATTTTATGGAATATTGTGCCACGATTTAGGAAAGCCATTTTGCACTAAAGAAATAAATGGGAAAATTACTTCTTATAAACATGAAGTATTAGGCATTGAGCCTACAATTTCTTTTTTATCTAAATTAACAAATGAAAAAAAATTTATAGATTTAGTATGTGCTTTAGTTAAAAATCATCTAGCCCCATTTCAATTGTATTTAGGTGAGTCTAGTTTAAAGGCTGTAAAAAGATTGTCTTTAAAAGTTAATATTGAAGATTTATGTTTAGTTTGCTTAGCTGATTGTTTAGGTAGAGATATACCAAATAAAGATAAATGCCACAAAGCTACAATTTGGCTTTTAGATAAAGCTGTTGAATTAAATATACAAAATGAACCTATTAAAGCACTAGTTCAAGGAAGAGATTTAATAGCCTTAGGACTAAAACCCTCTAAAGAGTTTAAGGGTATATTAGATTTTGCTTTTGACTTACAAATTGATGAGAATATGCAAAAAGAAAATATAATAAAAGAAGTGAAAAATAGATATAAACTTTAAGGTTTAAAAATCTTATTATCACTTCCATTTACAACATGATATATTGTAACTTTATATTTTTTAGCATAGTGTTTTAGAAGCTTATCTTGTATAGTGCTTTGAATAGAAGGCATAAACCAAGCGTTGTTTGATATTGCTATCATATATTTTGTTCCAGCTAAGTTTTCAAAAATCTTATCTGTTGTTGCCTCATAGCATATTGCGTTTCTAAATTTTGTATTATTTATTTCAAAATCAGTTGGATTTTTAGCTTTAGCATAATCACTTGCACCACCATAAAAAGTATCGTTTATTAAATCAACAAAATACTTAGGTAATGGAATTTCTTCGCCAAATGGAACTAATACCACTTTCTTAGCAACTTTAAAGATACCATCTTTTATAAAATATGTAGCATTATAATAGTTGCCATTTTCATAATATAAGGCACCTGTAATTATAGATATAAAATATGATTTTGCTAAAATTTTATCTAGTAAAACTCTGTTTTTATTTAGTACAGTTGGAAATGCAGTTTCAGGTAATATAACTAAATCTTTTTTACTTTTAATTGCTTTATTAATCTCTTTAAAATTTAGATTATTTAATTCTTTATTATATGATTTTTGCCATTTTTTATGCTGATCAATATTCATATTTGCCATTTGTATTTTTATATTTGGCACATTTGGTACATTTGTTATGTTTGTACTTTTAGTAGTACTAGATAAGTTTAAAGCAAAAAATAATGGAATAAGAAATACAAATTTAAACTTTTTTAAACTAATTAATAAAAATATAGAAAATAAAACTAAGATAATATCAAGTTTAGTTGTACCAAAAAAACTATCTATAAAAAGCACTTCATATTTAAACCAGTTAAAATTAAATATATTTATAAAAGAAAAAGCAACAAGTGCAAGTAATCTATATATTGTATTATTAATTAGTCCAAATGTATAAAACAATAATCCACATATTAAACCAATTCCTATTAAAGCAACTGGATATAAGTAAATTAATCCATAATACTCTAAGCTATTTGCTATCCAATAAAACCAAAAAATACCTGTGAAAAATCCACCATAAAATAATGCTTTTTTTCCAATTTTGAATAGTATATATAAAGATATAATTATACAAAATGTATTAATAATTTCATGAGTAAAACCTAAAAAAGTAAGATAAATTGGCAATGAAAATAATATTGCAAAGCTCAAGCCTTTTATTATGATATTTTTGTTAGAATGCTCAAGTTTTAGTAAAAACATACATTACAACTTACAAAAAAGGATATAGTATGGGTGAAAGTGGTGATTTAATAACTTCATTATTACCTCTAGTTGCATTATTTGCAATTTTTTATTTTTTAATTATTAGGCCTCAACAAAAGCAGGCTAAAAACCATAGAGAAATGGTTGCTAACTTAAAAAAAGGTGATAAGATTGTAACTAACGGAGGCTTAATAGTAGAAGTTTCTAAAGTTGAAGACGACTATTTCGTTGTTAAAAGCAATGATGGTTCTGAAATGAAATTAGTTAAAGAGTTTGTAGCAAGACTTTTAGAAGACTAAACCTCTAGCAAGACATGTAAATTTTTTTACATGTTTTCTAATCTCACACAATAAATGAAAATCAAGGATTAATATTGAAATTCTTTAATTACAGAATGGTAATTTTCATGTTAGCTATTGTATTTGGTGTTGTTTTTTCAATACCTTCTTTAATGCAAACTGATAATGGTAAGAAAATATCACTAGGATTAGATTTACAAGGTGGTTTACATATGCGTTTAGGGGTAAATACCCATGAAGCAGTAAGTGCCAAAATCAAATCTATTGCAACATCAGTTAAATATTTTGCTGATGATGAAGACATATTAGTTGATAATTTATCTTTAAATGACGAATCAGTGTCGTTTACTGTATTAGATGAAGATGAACTACCAAGGGTTGATGAAATGTTATCAGCTATTGAGGGTTTAAACATCACAAAAAGTGATACAGACTATTTATTGACATTAACAAACGAAGATATTGAAAAGACAAAAGACTTTGCTGTTTCTCAAGTTGTTGAAACTATTAGAAATAGACTTGATCAATTTGGATTAGCTGAACCTACAGTTGTAAGACAAGGTGAAACTGCAATAGTAGTTGAATTACCTGGTATTAAAACTGCTGAAGATGAGAAAGCTGCTAGAGAACTTATTTCTAAACCTGCAAACTTAGAATTAATGGCAATTGATGAGAAAAGAGCTGATCAAGTTTATACTATGAGTGAAGCACTTGCAGCTGATTATGGAAATGTGATTTTAGAAGATACAAGAGATGCTACAACTAAGTATTTAGTAAAAGAGATTCCCATTTTAAATGGTTCTCAAGTAATAGATGCACAAGTTGGTTTTGACCAATCAAATCAACCTATAATTAACTTCACATTAAATTCAGTTGGTGCTAGAATCTTTGGTAATTTTACAGCTGAAAATGTTGGAAACAGATTAGCAGTTGTTTTAGATGGAAAAGTTTATTCAGCTCCTGTTATTAGAGAAAGAATAGGTGGAGGAAGTGGTCAAATTTCTGGTGGATTTACTACTGTTGAAGCTGGAAATGTTGCTATTGCTTTAAGAAGTGGTGCTTTACCTGCAAGTGTAAATTTACTTGAAAAAAGAAGTGTCGGACCATCTCTTGGTGCTGATTCAATTAAAGCATCAACTATTGCTTTAATATCTGGATTTATAGTTGTATTTTTATTTATGATTCTTTACTATAGAAGAGCTGGTATTATTGCTAATATTGCACTTATAACTAACATCTTTATTATTATTGCTGTTATGGCTATGTTTGGGGCAACTTTGACATTACCTGGTATGGCTGGTATTGTTTTAACAGTTGGTATGGCTGTTGATGCAAATGTTATTATTAGTGAAAGAATTAGAGAGCTTATTAAAGAAGGAATGAGTATTCCTAAAGCTATTGAAGATGGATATTCAAATGCAATGAGAGCTATTTTAGATGCAAATATTACAACTCTTTTAGTTGCAGTTATTCTATATGCATACGGAACTGGTCCAATTAAAGGATTTGCTATAACTATCTCTATTGGTATTTTAGCATCTATGCTAACAGCTATCTTAGGTACACATGGAATTTATGAAGCTTTAATGCCTAAAATCATAAAAGATAAAGACCCTAAAAAATGGTTTGGAGTTAAGTAATGGAATTTTTTAAAATAAATAAAGTATTTGATTTTATGGGAAAGAGACTTCCTTTTTTAGGTTTGTCTTTAATTCTTTTTATAGGTTCTTTAGTATTACTTACAACAAAGGGTTTAAACTTTGGTATTGATTTTTCAGGTGGTACAATTGTTCAAGTTAAATATGAACAAAAAGCACCAATTGATGATATAAGAAATATCTTAAAAGGCACAAAGTTTGATAACTCTTCAATTAGTGAATTTGGTTCAGCTGAAGAAATAGTAATAAGAGTTAAGGGAACTTCTGCTGATATTGCTAATGATATTGGTGATGAAGTAAGAGCATTCTTAAAAGATACTGGTAACTTTGAGATCAGAAGAGTAGATATGGTTGGTCCTAAAGTTGGTGGAGAACTTAGAGAAAAAGGTTTAATGGCCTTAGGTTTATCTCTTATTGTAATTCTAGCTTATGTATCATATAGATTTGAATGGAGATTTGCCATAGCTTCTATCTTGGCTCTTATCCATGATGTTACTATTGCGTTAGGTGCTATTAGTTTATTTAATATTGAAGTAAATCTTGATATTTTAGCTGCAATTTTAACTATTTTAGGATATTCACTAAATGATACGATTATTGTATTTGATAGAATTAGAGAGGGTGTACAAACTACTAAAGAAAGTGTACTTACAAAACTTGTAAATATGTCAGTATCTAAAACACTTTCAAGAACTACTCTTACATCATTAACTACATTCTTTGTTGTGGTTACTTTATACTTATTTGGTGGAGAGATAATAAATGGATTTGCCTTTACTATGCTTGTTGGAGTTGTTGTAGGTACATATTCATCTATTTTTATAGCAGCAACATTCTTAGTATTATTAAAATTTTCTATGAGTGATTTTAGAGCCAAAGAAGCTGAAAAACTAAAAAAAGAAAAAGAAAAAGAAAAACTTAGAGCAATGTATGAACAAGGTACAGTTTAAGAATCTTTTTTAAGTAGAAAGTCATTTAAATGGCTTTCTATTAGCTCTTTTTACCTTTCTTCAAAATATCAAACTTACACTAAACTTTTTAAAATTACAATAAAATTTATCAACATTATTTATCTAAACCTTTATTTAGTAAGAATTAGCTATTATTTACCGTTATAAAATGCACAAAAAAGGAAAAAAATGGATTGGGGTAAAGTAACTTATATATTCTTTTCATTGATGTCTTTAACGACTACAGCAGGTTTTTTATATGAGCCAAATGTTATAGCTTTATTTATTGCTGCTGGTGTTAATGTAATATCAACAATACTTAAACTTGGTGTGAAAAATTTACTTGCAGCTGAATTACTTGCAAGTTCATTAGTTGCCGACTTACATTTAATACCTGCCTTCTTGGTATTAGTATTTATGAATGATATACCATTAGCTATTTCTCTAGCAATTGGTGCAGTGGTTGCAAATCTATTCTCAATCGCATTAGCCTTAATAGAAAGTGCAAAAAGTCAAGATAAGGAAGAATTTTAATGCAGTATGATGCTAAACAAATAGAAAAAAAATGGCAAGGTTTTTGGGATGAAAACAATTCATTTGAACCATGCGAAGATACTTCAAAAGATAAAAAATACATCTTAAGTATGTTCCCATACCCAAGTGGTAGAATTCACATGGGTCATGTTAGAAACTATTGTTTAGGTGATGCATTTGCAAGACACTTTAGAAAGTCTGGATTTAATGTTTTACATCCAATTGGATGGGATAGTTTTGGTATGCCTGCTGAAAATGCTGCAATCAAAAATAAATTACATCCTAAAAAGTGGACTTATGAAAATATTGATTATATGAGAGATGAATTAAAAACTTTAGGTTTATCTTTTTCAAAAAATCAAGAGTTTGCTACAAGCGATGAATTATATACAAGATGGGAACAAGAGTTTATCATCAAAATGTATGAAAATGATTTATTATATAGAAAATCTACTACTGTAAACTGGTGTGAACCTTGTCATACTGTTTTAGCAAATGAGCAAGTAGAAGAGGGATGTTGTTGGAGATGTGATACTCCTGTTGAGCAAAAAGAAATGCCTGGATATTATATTGGTATTACTAAATACGCTCAAGAGTTACTTGATGATTTAAAGTTATTAGAAAATGATTGGCCATCTCAAGTTTTAACTATGCAAGAAAATTGGATTGGTAGAAGTGAAGGGTTAGAATTTACGTTTGAATTATCTAAAGATTCAAGATATAAATTAGAAAGAACATTTACATCTTACGAAGTATTTACAACTAGACCTGATACAGTTTATGGTGTTAGTTATTCAGCTTTAGCTCCTGAGCATCCGATTGTTAAGTATATAGTTGAACATAAATTATTACCTGAAAATAAAATAAATGCTATTTTAGAAATGCAAAAGGTTTCTGAAAGAGATAGAGCCACTCA
>JBDNBT010000029.1:0-3126 GCA_039767755.1 Sulfurovum sp. | reverse complement strand
TTGTTGGAGTTTTAATGTAAAATTAGAAAACGAATACATGCCTTCATCAAGTGATGTTAATGATCAAAAGACAATATACTTTGAATTACAACTAAAGCCTCTTGGTGGAATAAAACAAAAATATGTTAAGAAAGATGAAGATTAATGTTTCAAGAACCTTCAAAAAGCAATATATACTTTAAAAATAGAGAAGTAGCCGCATATAGACTTTTAGATACATTACCTATAAACAGAATGAAACTTGAAGATTGGATTGTTGTTTCAAGTTCAATTGGAGGATATCACATAGCTAAAATTATAGCTGATACTTTAAATGCTGAGTTGGATATTTTACTAACAGGTGTTATTAACGCTCCTTCAAATGATGAATGTGAAATAGCAATTGTAACTGAACATGAGGAAGTTGTGATTCATGAAGAATTAGTAAAATCTTTTAATATTGACTTAGATTATATTTATGAAAAGTCTAAAGAAGTACATGAATTTGAGATTTTAGAAAATATGCATGCTCTAAGGAATGGAAATACAATTAGTGATTTAAAAGATAAAAATGTATTAATAGTAGATGAAGGTATTAATACAGGCTTAACAATGATGGCATGTATTAAAACAGCAGTTAATTTACAAGCTCGATCCGTAACAGTTGCAACACCTATATTGCCAACAACATCAATACAAGCAATTGAATCAATTGCTGATGATTTATATTATGTTAAAAAGATAGATCACTTCATAGCTATTAATTTTTATTATGATATATTAGAAGAAGTAAAGATAGAAGATATTGAAATTAAAAAAGGATAAAACAAATATGTCAACAACGTGTGAATTTGAATTAAATGAGAAAGTAGAATCATTTGAGTTTAACAAGGTAGCAAAACAAGCTAATGGTTCTGTTTTAGCAAAATTAGGTAATGCCGTTGTATTAGCAACTGTAGTAAGTGAGTTTGATAATCCAGTTTCTGAGGATTTTACTCCATTAACTGTACAATATGTTGAAAAAACTTATGCTGCAGCTAAATTACCTGGTGGTTTTATTAAAAGAGAAGCAAAGCCTAGTGAGTTTGAAACATTAACTTCAAGAGTTATTGATAGAAGTTTAAGACCATTATTTCCAAAAGGTTATGTATATCCTACAACTGTAACTGTTATGGTTTTAAGTGCTGATAAAGATGTTGACTTACAAGCTTTAGCCTTAAATGCTGCAAATGCTGCTTTATATACTTCTAATCTTCCAATTAAAAAATCTGTTAGTGGTGTAAGAATTGGTAAAATTGAAGGTGAATACGTAGCTAATCCTACAACTGATCAATTAACTAACTCTACATTAGATTTATTTATTGCTGGATCTAAAGAAGAGTTATTAATGATTGAAATGAAATCAATTGCAACTGAAGATATGGTCGAAGTTGATATTGAAGCATTTACAAAAGTTCATAATGCAAATGAATTTGATGAAGCAACTTTAGTTGAAGCTATTGCTTTTGCTCAAGAAGCTTTAAAAGAAATAAATGAAACTTATGAAAATGGTTTTGAATCATCTTGTAAAGAGATGAAAGAAGTTGAATTAGTTGAATTTGTTATTGATGAAGCTGTAATTACTTATGTTAGAGAAAAGTATACAGAAGATATCAAAGAAGCTTTAAAAAGTTTAGCTAAAAGTGAAAGAGCTACTCAATTAAAAGACTTAGCAAAAGTTATCGCTCAAGATTCATATTGTGTAGAAAATGAATTAGAGTTCTCAACTGTTTATGATGCAGTAAGTATTATTAAAAAAGAACAAGTTAGATCTATGATTGTAAATGACTCTGTAAGAGCTGATGGAAGAGGTTTAAAACAAGTTAGACCTATTAATATTGATACAAATATCCTACCATCTGCACATTCTTCGTGTTTATTTACAAGAGGTGAAACTCAAGCACTAGTTGTTGGTACATTAGCTGGATCTAAAGATGGACAAATGTATGAAGTTTTAACAAATAGAGGTACATCTATGGAAAACTTCATGGTACATTATAACTTCCCTGGTTTTTCTGTAGGTGAAGCTAAACCTATGTTTGGTGTTGGTAGAAGAGAATTAGGTCATGGTAACTTAGCTAAAAAAGCATTAGAGCCAACAATTGACAATGATTATTGTGAAACTGTTAGATTAGTTTCAGAAATCTTAGAATCAAATGGTTCATCTTCTATGGCTACAGTTTGTGGTGGATCTTTAGCACTTAAAGCAGCTGGTGTACCAGTATCTGGTTTAGTAGCTGGTGTTGCTATGGGTATGGTTGTTGAAGGTGGAAAACATTGTATTCTAACTGATATCATGGGACTTGAAGATCATGATGGTGATATGGACTTTAAAGTAGCTGGTACGAAAGATGGTATTACTGCACTTCAAATGGACATTAAATTAGGTGGTATTGAACTATCTGTATTAAAAGAAGCTTTACAACAAGCAAAAGAGGGTAGAGAACACATCTTAGAATTAATGGAAGAAGCTGCTAGTGAAATTATTCCAAGTGATGCATTACCATTAATAGAGCAATTTAGTATTGATCCTTCAAGAGTTTTAGCTGTAATTGGAAAAGCAGGTTCTACAATCAAAGAAATCATTGAAAAATTCTCTGTATCAATTGACTTAGATAGAGATTCAGGAAATGTAAAAGTAAGTGGTAAAGATAAACAAAAAGTATTAGATGCTTGTGAGCACATCAAATCAATTTCAAACAACTCAAATAGAGAGACAAAAGAAGTAAACTTTGAAAAACTTTATATGATTGATGAACAATATAAAGGTAAAGTTGAAAGAATAGTAGACTTTGGTGCATTTGTATCATTACCAAAAGGTGGAGAAGGTTTATTACATATTTCAAAAATTAGCTCAAAAAGAGTTAATAAAGTTGAAGATGTATTAAGTGTTGGTGAAGAAATTGATATTAAAGTTCTTAAGGTTAAAAGAGACAGAATAGAACTTGCAGGAGTATATTAATAGTAAATTGTAGTTTGTTTTAAAACTCACTATTAAAAGAATAGGGCATCTATAAATTTATAGACCCTGTAAAATAAACTGTGTAAATCTAACAGTTACCCTTTAATCACTTAGTATATTTTTCCATAATTTCACTGAAAAATATG
>JBDNBT010000028.1:0-6549 GCA_039767755.1 Sulfurovum sp. | reverse complement strand
TTTATTTAACTAAAGCAGAAATTCCTTTGAAATTTGGGTCTTTAGCATTTAGAGTTAACTCAAATAAAATTGACTCATAAGTTGTTGGTACAACTCCTGCTTGAATCAATCTTTGAATTGCCATATCCGTATCTTTTTGTTTTCTTGAAGTTACACAATCTGTAACTAAAACAGGAGTTAATCCAGCTTCCAATAAATCAATACAAGTTTGTAATACACATACATGAGTTTCTATACCAGCTACTATGATATATTTTTTACCAGCAGCTTTAATAGCATCCATTGTAGGAGCATTTTTACAACAAGAGAATGTAGTCTTTTCAAAATGAGGATCAGCATCAACTAACTCTCTTAAAGAAGCAATAGTCTCACCTATACCTTTTTTGTATTGTTCATTTACAATAAAAGGAATATCATGAAGTTTTAAACCCTTTACTAATGTAACTAAATTCTTTTCTATTTCATCTTTATTTGTAACATGTGGGAATAATCTTTCTTGCACGTCCACTAAACAAAATAGTGCATCTTCTTTATTGATTCTCATAACTATCCTTTATTAACTAAATTATACTTTTTTAACAAATTCTTGTTTTAATTTGATTGGTCCAACACCTGGAACTTTACAATCTATATTATGTCCATCATTTCCATCAACTAATCTAATACCTTTTATTTTAGTACCAACTTTAATTCCTGAAGAACTACCCTTAACTTTTAAGTCTTTAATTACAGTTACATCATCACCATCTGCAAGTAGTGTACCATTTGCATCTTTTACTACTAAAGCATCATCATCAGCTTCAAGGGATGCATCTTTTGACCATTCGTGTGCACATTCAGGACAGATATATAACTCTCCATCTTCATAAGTATATACTCCATTACATTTTGGGCAGTTTGGTAAATTCTCCATTTGTTTCCTTGTGTTTTTTAGTTTTCCAAATTATGTATAAATTATTGAAATGCTACTTTTTCAGCTCTTGCTAAAAGTTCTTTTGCACCTTGGTCTATAAACATATTTGCTAACTCAATACCAGCTGTATCAAAGTCATCTGCGTTTATGTTCATCTCTTCAGTAATTGTTTCACTTCCATCAGGCATTCCAACAATTGCTTTGATATTTACTTTTTCTTTATCTTCACTAAGTGTAGCTTTAACACCAATTGGCACTTGACAACCACCTTCTAAAGTTCTTACAAAGTCCCTTTCAATAGTAGCTTCAATCTCAGCATCCTTATCATGTAAAACAGATACTAACTCTACTAATTCAGGTATATCTAAAGTCTCAATTCCTAGTGTTGCTTGACCCATAGATGGAACCATATCATCAATTGAAATAGGAGTGAAGTATTTAACTTCACCTTCAATTTGTAGTTTTTGAACTCCAGTTGCTGCTAAGATAATAGCATCATACTCACCTGCTTTTAACTTAGCAATTCTAGTATTAATATTACCTCTTAAATCTTTTAAAACAATATCAGGTCTTAATAATTTAATCTCTAATCTTCTTCTTAAACTAGTAGTTCCAATAACTGCACCTTGTGGTAACTTTTCAATACTCTCAAAGTTTTCACTCAAAAAAGCATCCCTTGGATCAAATCTTTTTGAAAGTGCTGCTAATACAAAACCCTCTTCAAAAGTAACAGGTACATCTTTTAAACTATGTACAGCTATATGTGCTTCTTTGTTTGCTAAAGCTACTTCTAGTTCTTTTGTAAATAAACCTTTTCCACCAATCTTTGCTAATGGTACATCTAAAATTTTATCAGCTTTAGTAGAAATCTCTTTTAACTCAATTTCCATATCAGGGTAGTGTTCTAAAAGTCTAGCTTTTACATATTCTGATTGCCATAGGGCTAATTTACTTCTTCTAGTTGCAATTATTAATTTTTTCATTTATCTCCTTTTATTACTTTTCAAACTTTTTAAAAAAGTCTCTATTAATATCTTTTTTACCATTTACATAAACAGTTGGTGTACCTGTTATCATTAGGTCATTACCCATTTTCATATCATTAGCTACTTCCATTTCAACTTTTTTATCCATTAATTCATCTAGTTTAATATCTGTTTGAAACTCTTCATTGAAGGCATTTAATATTTTTACAGCGTTTGTTTCCTGACTTGTAAAATACTCATCCCAATCAGCTTTATATACTTTATACTCAATATTTTCCACATTTTTAGTGTGTGCTATATGCATAATTTTTGATAAAACTACTGCTGCTGGATGCGATTGAACTAAAGGATAGTGATAATAATATAAAGCTATATCTTCTTTATTTTTGTTTACTAACTCTACTATTTCAGGTATTAAATCCATACAAAATGGACATAATGGATCTGAAAATACAACCATTTTATTTTTACCATTGTGATTTCCAGCTATTAATTTTTCTTTTTTATAATAGTTTTCAGTGATATCAGGAGTAACAAGTGGTTTTAAAGCTTTACCAGTTCCTAAATCATATAGATCAGTAGCTATAACTTCACCATCACTAAATAGTATATCTTTTACTTCAATATCCTTGCCTTGAACTTGACCTTTGATATTTAGTATATATCCTGTCCAGTTTGATTGTCCAAGTTTTTTTGTATCAAAAACTTTGATATCTTCAATTTTCACATTTGGATTTTTTGATAATCTTTTCTTTTCAAAGTTTACAATATTCATTTCAACATTTGCAAAAAGTGAAGTTGACAATAGCAACGAGCTTGCAATTAATCCACTTAATAAAGAACTTTTTTTCATGATTTTAAATCCTTTTTATATTTAATTAAAGTCTAACCTAGATTGATTAATACATGATTAACTTCTAGTTTTCACCGTAATCTTTTTAATATCAAAAAGTTCTTTTGCTTTATTCACCATATTTGAGTTTAGTACATCATCAATTTGTAGTTCTCTTTGAGCAGGGTTTGGATTGGAGTTTTTATTCATATCAGCTACACAACCTGAACCCATTTCTATATCTTCCACCATAGATCCCACATCTGTTGGGTTGTTTTCTATGATGGCCTCAGGCTTTTTTTTTAGGGCTACTTCATCTTCTTGTGCTTTTTGAAAATCTAATTCAACATCTAAACCAAATACATCTTGAGTAAATGTTTTAATTAATGAAAAGTGTTTATATAAAAAGGCTCTTTGCTCACCTTGGGCTTGAGAAATAATAGTCAATACATTGTTTTCATAACCATTGTAAATAAAATTATCTTCAAAACATTCACCTAATCTAAAATCTCTATCAAAGATTTTGTTTATTAGTATCTCATATTTTTGTTTACCTGGATCATTTTCAAACTTTGATTTTTGTACTTCATTTGTAGTTTCAATATGTTCTTGTGGTATTTCTTGAACATTTTCTAGTGTCTCAGCTTGAATTTCTACTTCTTGCACCTCTTGTACCTCTTCTTCAACAGGTACAATTTCTTCAGTTTTTATAACTTCTTCTTTTACAGGCACAGCAGGTGTTGAAGTAACTTCAAATCCAACATCAAATGGTGTAAGATTTGGATTTATTGTTTTAACTTGCACTTCTTCTTGCACTTTCTGTACTTCTTGCATTTCTTTTACAGGTTCATATACAGGCTCTTGTATTACGGGCTCTTCTGTGTTTAAAACAGGTTCTGTAAAAGTTTCAACAGCTGGTGTTTCTGTAGCTTGAGGTTCTGAAGGTTGTGGTTCTAAAACTTGTGGAGCAGAAGGAGCTGCTTCTTGTTTTTTTACTGGTATCTTTTCAACTTGATTGATTATTTCATCTATTGTTTTAAGATTTGTTGCTTCAATCATTTTCATTAAAGTTAAAACAAGTACAAAACCACCATCTGCATTTATTGCTAATAGATGTTTTGAATCACTAATTATTCTAAAAAATCTATCAAATAGCATAAGATCAAATTTTGGATCTTTTGACATCATTTTATCTTTTAAGTATATAACCATTTCATCACATACTTGAGAAATTTCATAGTTTTCTAACTTATGAATTATTGGATTTATATCACCTTTACTAAGTATTACATCAAAAATATCATCCATTAATTTAGGCTCTATTAAACCTAACATATCAACAACCGTATTTAAAGTAATAGTTCCCTTTGAAAAAATAATTGATTGGTCAAGTAATGTTAAACTATCCCTTAAACTTCCTTGCCCACTTCTTGAAAGTACTTCTAAAGCAGGTTTTTCAAAGCTGATATTCTCTTCATTTAAAATATTACTTAAATGATGAATAACATCATTTGTAGCAATTTTATTAAATCTAAAGTGCTGAGTTCTACTTAAAATAGTAGCTGGCAATTTTAAAGGATCAGTTGTAGCTAAGATAAACTTCACAAAACCAGGAGGTTCTTCAAGTGTTTTTAGAAGTGCATTAAATGCTTGAGTAGTAAGCATATGAACCTCATCGATTATAAAGACTTTAAATCTAGCCGAACTAGGTTTATATTTAGTATGTTCTATTAAATCTTTAATATCATCAATACCTCTATTTGAAGCGGCATCCATTTCGATAATATCAAGGTGTCTGTTAGTATTTGCACTTACACAATTTTCACAAACATCACAAGGTTTTGAAGTTGGACCTTCTGAACATAGTAGTGCTTTTGCCATAATTCTAGCTGTACTAGTTTTACCACTACCCCTTAATCCTGAAAATAAGTATGCATGAGAAAGTCTATCTGAGTCTAAAGCTAGTGAAAGTGTCTGCGAAATAGTTGTCTGACCAATTAAATCTTCAAATCTTTTTGGTCTATATTTTAACGCTAATACTCTTTTTTCTGCCATATTCTCACTCATAGTTTTCCCTTATTTCTATTTTCTCGCATTTAGTATAATTTGATATTATACTGTCTACCATATTAGTATTTATTATACCCGTATAGTATAAATCTAAGCTATTGTTCTTTACAAAGCCTAAGCCTTGCTTCACTGCTAAATCTTCAAGTCTACTTGCTATTGCATTTCCCGTTTCAATTAAAATAACTTCATCTCCAAGAATTTCTTTGATGAGATTTTTTAAAAGTGGATAGTGTGTACAACCTAAAACTATGGTGTCCACATTTTTTTCTTTCATTGGTCTAAGCCATTTTTCCATCATTTTATATGTATCATCATGTTCTATTAGACCATTTTCAATTTGTTTTACTAAACCTATACAAGGCTCTTCTAAAACTTCTATTTGATTGTTTGAAGAAAGTGTTTTATATAACTCTTGATATTTATTACCTGTAAGTGTAGCTTTTGTTGCTAGTACACCTATTTTGTTTGTTTTTGTTGCATTTATTGCAGGTTTTAATCCAGGCTCTGTACCTATTACTATTAGGTTTTTATACTTTTGTCTTAACTCAACAATCGCAGCACTTGTAGCACTATTACAAGCTATAACTAAAGCATCAATATTGTGATTTTTGATTAAGTAGTCTGTTATTGAAATACTGTGTTTTAGTATTTGTTCTTTTGATTTTTCACCATAGGGTGCAAATTTTGTATCAGCTATATAAAAAAGCTCGATACCATTTAGTAGTTTTAAAATAGAATCAACAACAGTTAGTCCACCCAAACCTGAATCAAATACGCCAACTTTCAATATAAACCTTGTGTATAAATATATTTATATAAATTATATCAAAAAAGAAATAACTAAAATGTTAAAATAAATTCACAAAAGGAGTAGCACTTTGTTTAATCATTTTCATCCATTCAAACCATACTTAAATACAAACACAAAAAAGATAATAGTTGGTACTTTACCACCCCCTAGATTTTGTACAAAAGACTTCAAAGAAGCTGATGTAAACTTTTGTTATGGCTCTAAAGATAATCTACTTTGGCAAGTTTTAAACAAGGTTTTTAATTTAAGTTTACTTTTTGATAATAGCAATGAAGCAGTTAAACAAAGAAAAGAGTTTTTAGATAAAAATCATATTGGTATATGTGATATTGTAGACTCATGCAAAAGAGAAAAAGTAGATGCAAGTGACTTAGGTATGAATGACATAGTTTTAAGGGATATTCTTGGGTATTTAAAAAAGTATAAAAATATAGATACTATTATATTTACAGGTGGAAACAGTAAAAATGGGCCTGAGTATTTTTTTAGAAAAGTTTTAAAAGAACATAATATAAACATAGTAAATACTTCAAATCAAATACCAAAAACAAATGAAATAATATTTGATAACAGAACAATAAAAACAATAAGCCTAACTTCACCCTCAAATGCTGCAAATAGAAGTATAGGTGCAAATGAATATTACAAAAAAAGAAAACAAGAAAATAAAAACTACTCTACCTTTGATTTTAGAGTTGAGCAGTATAAAAAAGTTTTTGTCAATGATAATTTATTTTAGTAATTTTAAGAATTTAATCATAGAAAATTCAACAAAAGCCCTAAGGCCTTTGTCTAAAAAAGTTTAATTTAATCTACTCATTCATAGAAGAGAAAAATTCGTCATTGTTATCAGTCTTTTTCATCTTTGAGTATAGGAATTTAATAGCTTCAACTTCGTTCATAGAAGCAATAGCATTTCTTAAAATCCATGTTTTTT
>JBDNBT010000027.1:0-4112 GCA_039767755.1 Sulfurovum sp. | reverse complement strand
GCTTTTTTAGTTGCTTGGAGAACAAGGTTTGAAACTAATGCTGAATTAAAAACTACCGTTAAAGCTTTAAAGAAAAAAATGAAATTCTCAAAGGTTGAGGACTCTATTGAACTTGGTTATTCTTTTGATGGAAGATGCAAAAACCCATTTTTATTCCCTTTATATGATGGGATTTTATGTGATTTTTTTGAAAAAAACAAAGACATAAAACCTTTAAACCTGATCATCTCAGGGGATTATTTACAACCTGCAAAAAATGGAATAACTTCAAAAGAAGTATTTGCAAATATAAATGCAGGTAAATACGTACACTTTTTTGATAGAAGTAAATATTTAAAAGAGTTAAGTGATTTAACTAAATTAAGACATGAGTTAGGATTAAGAACCGCTTTTAATACAGTGGAAAAACTTTTAAATCCAGCTCAAAGTCAATATGGTGTTACTACTGCATTTCATAAACCTTATGTATCAAAATACTTAGAAATATATGGCGATGATTTTGAAAAAATTGTTGTAGTAAAGGCTAGTGAAGGAAGTCCTGAGGTATTTAAAAATGGAAAATATTGGGAACAAATAAACGGTGAAATAGAAGAAATACCATTTAAACTTGATGATTATGGACTAGAATATGATTTAGAGTTTGATAATATTACTTTAGATGAAGCACTTAATATTGTAAAAAATCCAAGTGAAGAAATAATAAAACTAGCAAAATTTAATATAGCTTTATATTTAGTTTTCGCAAATAGATTTGACACTCTACAAGAGGCATGGAATAGATTAAAATAGCATTTAAGTAATTTTATAATATCCTTTTAAAAATATAATAAGATTTTCAAAAATATAAAAAATATAAAGAGTTTATGATGTTAATAGATGGATATGGTAGAAAACATGATTATTTAAGGGTATCGGTTACTGAAAGATGTAACTTTAGATGCCAGTATTGCATGCCTGAAAAACCATTTTCTTGGGTTCCTAAAGAGAACTTATTATCTTATGAAGAATTATTTAAATTTATCAAAGTTAGTATAGATGAAGGTATCAAAAAAGTTAGAATAACTGGTGGAGAACCTTTATTAAGAGAACAATTAGATGTTTTTTTAAAGATGATTTTTGATTATAAAAATGATATTGATTTAGCTTTAACTACAAATGCATATTTACTAAAAGGTGCAGCTCAAAAACTTAAGGATGCTGGTTTAAAAAGAATCAATATTTCTTTAGATTCTATGCAAGAAGACATAGCAGCGAAAGTTGCACAAAAAAATGTATTACCAAAGGTTTTAGAAGGAATTAGTGAAGCTAAAGATGTTGGTTTAAAAATCAAAATAAACTGTGTACCAATCAAGGGTATCAATGATGATATTATGGAAGTATTTGATTATTGTAAAGATAATAAATTTCCTGTTAGATTTATTGAGTTTATGGAAAATCATCATGCAAAAAAAGATGCAAAAGGTCTTACTAGTGATGAGATTTTAGAAAGAGTATCAAAAAAATATAAGATAATAAGAAAAATACCAAGGGATACAAGCTCACCTGCTCAATACTATGAAATTGAAGGTGGATATGAATTTGGTATAATAGAACCTCATAAAGATGATTTTTGTGCGGCTTGTAACAGAATTAGGTTAACTGCTGAAGGGCACTTAATACCTTGTTTGTATTTTGAAGATGCAATGAGTATTAAAGATGCAATTAAAAACGATGACGTTGATAAAGCAGTTGAAATTTTAAGAACGGTTTTAAAAAATAAACCGGAAAAAAACAAATGGTCTGTAAAAGATGATAATGAAGTATCATCAAGAGCATTTTATCAAACAGGTGGTTAATTGATTTGAGTTTAGATTTAATACTAGGAAATATACTAAATCCCCCAATTTTATTTTTCTTTTTGGGGATGCTTGCAGTTTTTTTAAAGTCTGATTTATCAATTCCTCAGCCTTTACCAAAACTATTTTCTCTATATTTACTTATAGCTATTGGTTTACATGGTGGATATGAACTTTCTAAAAGTGGATTAGACTTTTATGTTATAAAAGCTATGTTAATTGCTATGGGTATGGCTTTACTAGTGCCTATTTATAGTTACTTTATTTTAAGAATGAAACTTGATATTTATAACTCTGTGGCAGTTGCTGCTACTTATGGTTCAATTTCTGCAGTTACATTCATAACAGGTATCACATACCTACAAACAATAAATGTAGAGTATGGTGGATACATGGTAGCTGCTATGACACTTATGGAATCTCCTGCTATTGTTATAGGACTTGTGTTTGTAGCTATTTTTGCTAAAAAGAAACAAAAAGAAGAACTAGCTAACAGTGGTGGTGATGTAAGTGATGATAGTGATGATAAGACAAACTGGGGTGAGATATTAAGGGAAGCCTTTTTAAATCCATCTGTGTTTTTACTGATGGGAGCTTTACTAATTGGTGTATTAAGTGGAGAAAAAGGATGGCATGATATGGAGCCATTATTTGGCTACTTGTTTAAAGGTATGTTGGCATTTTTCTTACTAGATATGGGTATAGTTGCAGCTAAAAGAATATATGAGCTAAAAAAACTAGGAGTATTTTTAATCATATTTGCTATCGTTATGCCAATAGTAAATGCATGTGTTGGTATGAGTTTCGCTTATTTATTTGAGCTTACAAAAGGTGACGCTTTCTTAATTGCACTTTTAAGTGGTAGTGCTTCATATATTGCAGTTCCTGCTGCTATGAGATTATCAGTGCCTGAGGCTAATCCTGGTATTTACTTACCTTTAAGTTTAGCTATTACATTCCCGTTTAATATTTCATTGGGAATACCGCTATATTATTATTTAATATCAATCATTTGGGGATAAAACATGGTTAAAAGAAAAAAAGTAGAGATTATTATTGAGTCTGTTTATTTAAATAGATTAGTAGATTTTTTCAATAAAAATGACGTTATTGGATATACAGTAATTAAAAATATCCAAGGTGCTGGTGGACATGGTTTAAAACTAAATGATGATATTACAGATGTATTCACAAACAATTATGTGTTTGTGGTATTTGAAGAAGAAAAACTAACTGAAATAAATGAAAGTTTAATCGCCTTTTTAAAAAGATACGGTGCAAAATGTATCTTAACTGATATTATGTGGTTATCTTACTAAAATGAAATTGGGAGCATAAAAATAATGGATAGTAACTTTAATTATTCAACATTAAGAATTGGAATAATCGGTGGTGGCCAACTAGGAAAAATCATGGCACAAAAAGCAAAGAAAATGGGTTTTCATGTAACAATTTTAGACCCAACACCTGATTGTCCAGCTGGTCAAGTTTCAGATCAACAAATAGTTGGGGGATTTCATGATAAAGAGATGCTTGAACTATTAGTTAATAAATGTGATGTAACTACATTTGAACTTGAACATGTTGATGCTCAAATTCTTAAAAAGCTTTATGATGCAGGTAAAAGAATCTATCCATCACCATATGTTATGGAATTGATTCAAAATAAATATGAACAAAAGAAACTTTTAGATGAAGCTGGAATTCCAGTTCCTGCATATAAAGACGTAAAAGTTCCTGCTGATTTAGAAAGTTTTGGATTACCTGTAATTCAAAAATCTAAAATGGGTGGATACGACGGTAAAGGTGTAGCTTTACTAAAAGATAAAAATGATGTTGAAAACAAATCAATAAAAGCTGAATCTTTTATTGAAGAGTTAGTTGATATTGATAAAGAATTAGCAATTATGATTGCAAGAAGTATCGATGGTGAAATAGCTGCATATCCTGTTGTTGAAATGGTATTTGATGAAAGAGTAAACATTTGTGATAGTGTTATAGCTCCTGCTAGAGTTAGTGCTGAAATTGAAAAAGAAGCAACTGAAATATCTAAAAAATGTATTGAAGTTTTAGATGGTGTTGGTGTATTTGGTGTGGAAATGTTCTTAACTAAAGATGGGAAAATACTTGTAAATGAAATCGCACCTAGACCACATAACTCAGGGCATTATACAGTTGAATCATGTGCAACTTCACAGTTTGAGCAAATCATTAGAGCTGTTACAAACTTACCATTAGGTTCTACTAAACTTATTTCTCCTTCTGCTATGGTAAATT
>JBDNBT010000026.1:0-2700 GCA_039767755.1 Sulfurovum sp. | reverse complement strand
TTTTGAGCATTTGGATTAACTCTTCCACTTGCTTTTACTCCACTACTTTGGCTTACTATTCCATCTAACTTAGCGTTTATTAAAGCCTCAGCTATAATACTTCTACAAGAATTTCCCGTACATAAAATTAAAACTTTTTTTTCCATTTTCTTTCCTTTGAATTAAATTTAAATAACGTTAGATTAACGTTAACAATACAATAAACAACACAGGTGGTGTTACTATTAAACCAAACTTACTGTATTGCCAAAAACTAATTTTTACACCTTTTTGTGCTAAAACATGAAGCCATAATAACGTAGCTAAACTACCAAATGGTGTCATTTTTGGTCCTAAGTTACATCCTATAATATTTGCATAAGCTAAGGCATCATTTGGAATATCTTTTAAAGCTATATCCATAATCATAACTGTTGGCATATTATTCATAATAGCACTTAAAATAGCACTAATGAAACCAGTTCCTATGATTGCAATTGCATCACCTCTTTGAACTAGGTCATTTAAAACTACGCTTAAATAGTCTGTTAAACCAGCGTTTTTTAATCCATATACAACAATGTATAATCCGATACTAAACCACACAACTTGCCATGGAGCTGTTTTAATTGTGTCCCATGCCTTTGCACTTTTTGTATAACTTGCTATTGCTAAAAAGATTAATCCTCCACCTAAAGCAAATACACTTACAGGTAAATCAAAACTATCTCCTACAAAATATCCAATTAAAAGTAAAGCTAAAAACACCCATGAAAATTTAAATAGTGTTTTATTTTTCAATACCTCATCAGGATTTTTTAGTAAAGTTACATCTACATGCTTAGGTATATCTTTTCTTAATATTAACCATAAAACAACAATTGAAACAAATGTACTTACAACATATGGAATAAACATATTTGATAAATACTCAACAAAACCTATATCAAAATAATTAGCAGTAACTATATTTGTAAGATTTGAAAAAACAAATGGTAATGATGCACTATCACTTATAAAACCACCTGCAAGTAAAAAGGCTAATATTGTTTTCATATTTAACTTTAATATTCTCATTTTAGCCAGTAAAATAGGAGTTAAAATCAAAGCAGCCCCATCATTTGCAAATAAAGCAGAAACAAAACTTCCTAAAATAAGTGCGTAAACAAACATCAAATGTCCATTGCCCTTTGATAGCTTTGCCATTTTAATTGCACACCATTCAAAAAATCCAATTTCATCTAAAACCATAGATAAAATAATAATTCCTATAAAAGCTAAAGTAGCATCCCATACAATATCTGTTACTATTAATACATCAGAAAAACTAACAGTTCCAATCATCAGTGAAACAACTGCACCTATTATTGCTGTTGTTCCTATTTGTAAACCTTTTGGTTGCCATATTACAAAAATTAATGTAACTAAAAAAACTAAACTTGCTATGATCATGTCTTATTCCCATTCTAATTGATTAAAATATGTAGTTATATTTGCACTATTTAGTTGCTCAAAGTGATTCATATAATCAAACTTTTTTGTATTAACATGATTTTTAACATCATATATTTCTATATCATTTTCATAAGCTTTTTTAACATCATTTCTTAAAATTTCTAAGTATTCTAGTGAAGCTTTATATGAGTTTTTGTCATATTCTACTCCGTGTCCACCTAAAAGATATTTTGCATCTAGTTTTGAAAGATTTCTTATAGCTTCTATCCAACCATATATATTTGAAGTTTTTTTATAACTTAATAATCTTCCATTAAACACAATATTTCCCACAAATAAAAAGCTATCATCTTGTGAATAAATTGCAATATCACTTTTTTCTTCACTTACTATACTAGGCTTAATAATCTCAAGGCTTTTTTTACTACCATTTATTTTAAAGCCACCATCTACTAATGTATCAGCTTTTATTACTTTTGTATTTTTTAATACCTCATTTGGAAGTATTCTTTTCATTCTTTCAAATTTACTTGGATTTTTATTTATATCATCATTTATAGTTTTATGACCAACTATTTTTGCACCCATCTCTTTAAAATATGAGGCACCTTGAATTCTATCATCATGATAATTTGTAAGCACCACATGGGAAACTTCAAGATTTGTATAAGTCTTTTTTATTAAAGTATGAAATTCTTTAGCAAAATTATATGTTGGTCCTGCATCTAAAACAACTATACTATCACCTATGTTCACAAAACACATATTTGATACAAAGCCATTGTTTTCTTTTGTAGGTGGATTAATATCACCTATTACACATGATATATCATCTGTAATTTTTATAGGTTTTAAATCATAATAGTTTTCATTAGACACTTTATATGCCTTTGCATTAAGTGCACTTAATAAAACTACAATAGTAATAAGTGCGGCACTTAGTGTTTTTTTAATCATTTTTACAACTTTCTATAAGTTTTGGTATATCTATATCCAAATAGCTAATCTCTTTTAAAATAGACTGTCTAAATTCATCTAAAGGATTTCTAATACTATAATAAGCCCATCGCCCTCTTCTATCTACTTTTAAAAAGCCAGCTTCTTTTAGTATCTTTAAGTGTCTTGATATTCTTGATTGAATCATTTGAAAAGAGTTTTCAATATCACACACACATACTTCTTTGTTTTCATCAATAAATCTCAAAATCTTAAGTCTTGTTTCATCATTTATTGAACCAATTGTTTTTAAAAAAATGTCCATTTATT
>JBDNBT010000025.1:0-7475 GCA_039767755.1 Sulfurovum sp. | reverse complement strand
TCACATGCTTTTAATTTATGAAAAATTAAAAAGCTACAATAAAGCTAAAGAAGTAGCTAACTGTCTTGAAGAACTAAATAAAAACATGGTCTCAGATAAATTATATATCCAAACTCAGATTATTATAAATGATCCCTTGAATTCTTTTGAAAAAAAGTCTGTATTGTTGTGTGAATTACTTGAAGATAATCCACAGATAGAAAGAATTGTTGCTGAGTTTTTATTGATATATAATAAAGAATTATTTTGGGAAAAACTTTCAAAATTTAATGCAAAAAATATTGTAGATTTACTTTGGTATTTAAGTTTTGAAGATATTGATTTTAATGCAGTTTCAAAAAATAAAAAGATTCACGAGATATTTTGTGCAAAGGGATATTTAAATGATTTAGAGCATAGTGAAGATTTTGATTTGGATATTTTGATTTTATTAAATAAACACGAACATCCAACTAATGCAGATTTAGATTTTGAATACACATGTGCATCATGTAAAAATGCTCATCCAATATATGAGACACGATGTCCACACTGCCACAGTGTGTTCACATTAAAAACAAATTATACTTTAACGAAAGGCTTTAATGAAGCAAATCAATCTTTACAGTGATGGTTCAAGTTTAGGAAACCCAGGACCTGGTGGTTGGGGTACTATTCTAGAATTTCAAGGAAAAGAAAAAGAACTTAGTGGTGGACAAATGGACACTACAAATAATCAAATGGAATTGCAAGGTGTAATTGAAGGTTTAAAAGCTTTAAAAGAGCCATGTGATGTGCATGTAATTTCTGATTCTACCTATGTTGTAAAAGCTATAAATGAATGGTTAGCTGGATGGATAAGAAATAACTTTAGAGGTTCTAATAAGAAGCCAATCAAAAATATTGACTATTGGAAAGAATACATAGAAGTTTCAAAACCCCACAAAATAAAAGCAACTTGGATAAAAGGTCACGCAGGACATAATCATAATGAAAGATGTGATATACTTGCAAGAACATTCGCTGAAAATTTAAAAAAGGAAAACAATGAGTGATTATGAAGAACTAGAAAAGTGTTTGGGTTATCAGTTTACAAATAAAGACCTGATAATCGAAGCACTTACGCACAAAAGTCATAAAAAACCCTACAACAATGAAAGATTAGAGTTTTTAGGTGATGCTGTATTAAACTTGATAGTGGGAGAATATTTATACCTAAAATTTCCCAAATCAAACGAAGGTGAATTATCTAAAATAAGAGCCTCTTTAGTGAATGAAACAGGTTTCACAAGATTAGCAAAAGATATTAACTTAGGTACATATATATTCATTTCAAATGCAGAAGAAAGAAATAAAGGAAGAAATAAAGCTTCAATATTATCAGATGCCTTTGAAGCTATAATGGGCGCTATTTATCTAGAATCTGGTCTTGAAACTTTAAAGCCAATTATTTTAGACTTACTTGAAAAATCATATGACAAAATAAATCTTGATGTTTTATTTAGTGATTATAAAACAGCACTTCAAGAAGTAACTCAAGCAGAATTTGGTTCTATACCTGAATACAAAATAGAAGGTTCATACGGACCTGATCATAAAAAAGAGTTTGAAGTATCTATTTGGATAGATGGAAAAACTTACGGTACAGCTAAAGGTAAAAGTAAAAAACTTGCACAACAAGCAGTAGCAAAAATTGCTATAGATACGTTAAAGGGAAAAAATTGAATACATTTGGACACAGATTTAGATTTACAACTTTTGGGGAAAGCCACGGAAAAGCTCTTGGTTGTATAGTTGATGGAGTACCTGCAGGTATTGACATTGACGAAGAATTTATTCAAAGTGAAATGAACAGAAGAAAACCTGGTCAAAACAAATATGCTACAGCAAGAAAAGAAGGCGATAAAGTTGAAATTTTATCGGGTGTATTTGAAGGTAAAACAACTGGAACTTCTATTTCAATGGTTATTTTTAATGAAAACCAAAAAAGTAGTGACTATTCTAATATAAAAGATTTATTTAGACCAGGACATGCTGACTTTACATACTTTAATAAATACGGAATTAGAGACTATAGAGGTGGTGGAAGAAGTAGTGCTAGAGAAACATCTGCAAGAGTTGCAGCTGGTGCTATTGCTAAACTTATGTTAAAAGAGCTTGATATAAAAGTAAATAGTGGTATTTGTGAAATTGATGGAATTAAAGGGAATGAGTTTGATTATGAATTCTCTAAAACTTCTGAGATTTTTACACTGGATAAAAATGTAGAAGAAGCTCAAAAAGAAGCTATTATGAAAGCTAAAAAATCACACAATAGTGTTGGTGGTGTAGCCTTAGTGAAAGCTTCAAATTTACCTGTTGGATTAGGTGAACCAATTTATTTTAAACTTGATTCTCAAATAGCAAATGCAATGATGAGTATAAATGCTGTAAAAGGAATTGAAATAGGTGATGGAGCTGATTCATCTAGAAATAAAGGCTATGATAATAATGACCAAATAAGTTCATCGGGATTTAAAACAAATCACAGTGGTGGAATGCTTGGTGGTATTTCAAATGGTGAGGATATTGAAGTAAAAGTTTATTTCAAAGCTACTCCATCTATTTTTATTAAGCAAGATACAGTTGATATTAATAACAATGACGTAGAATGTGAACTAAAAGGTAGACATGATCCATGTGTAGCTGTAAGAGGTGGAGTTGTAGCTGAGTCTATGCTTGCTTTAGTTTTAGCTGATATGGTTTTACTTAATATGTCTTCAAAAATGGAAAATGTAAAAAAAGTTTACAAAAAAGACTAGATCAAATAAAGATTTTTTTAAAGAAACTTTACTATAATATGATCAATCCTTTGGTTAAGGATTAAAAGCAACTCTTTGGTTAAGGGTTGCTTTTTTTATGCCTACTTATTAGATAATTATATTTTCTACCAAGCGAAATGAACACCACCAGATAAACCAAGTTTTTGTACTTGATTACTATAAGAAGATGTTAAACTATAGTTTGTTCTTTCATCATAGTTACCTGTAATACCTATTGCAAGGGCACTACTAGAACCAATTCCTGCGATTCCTAATCCAATTCCCTCTCTTCCATTTGAGGACATTAGCATAGAACTAGAAGCTAAAGCCATAGAACCTATTCCATCTGAGTATTTATTAGCTTTAAGTATTTGATCATCTACATATCTTTTATTTGCTGCGTGAGAGTCTAGTATAGGGTCCGGAACTTCTATAGTTCCAACTACTACAGTATTGTGTGTAGAATCATTACCTAACTGTAAAGTACCACTTGAAGAATAAATTTCATCATTACCACTAGCACTTACTAGTTCGTCTGCTAAAACAATAGAATTCTCACCTATATGCACAGTTCCATCATCTTCAACTCTAAATAAAGAAGCCCCATCATCTGCAGTGATTTGATTTGTTGAAAATCCACCATTTGTAACTATTGTAGAATCTACATTTGTAAGGTTTGCAGAATATGTTGTTAACATCTCTGCAGTATTTGGTGGAGCATCTGTATCACCATCAATATAGATAGAATCAAATCCAGCTTCAATTGCTGCATCATATTCTTCTCTAGTTGAAGCAACCAATACTTCTGAAGTCTTTTTACCATTACTAATATCTATTTTGACAATTCTATCGTAAGTATAATTTTTATCAGCATAATTTATTTGTACCAATCCTAAATCCTTCATTACTATTTCAGAACCAATTATATCCTGAACAACTCTCCTATAACCATCAAAATCTAAACTGACATCTGTAGCACCTGTGTTTGTTTGGAAATTAGTGTAATTATCAGATTGCTGTCTATATTCTAATAAATTAACATTAGTAGCATTAGCAGCACTAGTATTTATAATCAATAAATTATCATTTCCACTTGTTCCATCTGTAGCTGAAAAATAAAGTTGATAATCATCAGATAACAAACTAGTTGATAACAATACACTCAGAAACATAATTTTAAATTTTTTATTGATAATTAAATATCCTTAAAATTTTTAATTATTTTAACATAATTAAATCATTATTAGCAATTATAAAATAAAAAATGTCTACAATATATTCTTTAACTCTTCAAGTCTAGCTATTCTATCTTCTGTTGTAGGATGTGTTTTAAATAAATTCCCCATATTTCTTCCTGAAAATGGATTTATTATAAACATATGGGCAGTTTGTTCTGTTGCATTATGTACTTCATATCCACCATTTGCGTATTGTTCAAGTTTTTTTAGAGCAGATTGAAGACCAGCTGGGTTTCTTGTCATTCTAGCAGCACCCTCATCTGCTAAAAACTCTCTATTCCTACTTACAGCCATTTGAATAACTGTTGCTGCTATTGGTAAGATTATTGCCATAATAATCATAACTACAGGATTTGAATTTTGTCTATTTCCACCAAACATGGCACTAAATTGCATCATATTTGCGATCATAGCAATAGCACCTGCAAAAACAGCTGCTATAGTTCCTATTAAAATATCATAATGTTTAATATGAGATAACTCATGGGCAATTACCCCTTCAAGTTCCTTTTCATTTAACATTTCATATAAACCCATAGTAACAGCAACTGCTGCATTTTCATGGTTTCTACCTGTTGCAAAGGCGTTTGGAGTGTGATCAGGAATCAAATATACCTTAGGCATAGGTAATCCTGCTTTTGCTACTAACTTTGCTGTTATTTGATAAACAGGATGCCTATGATCTTCTATTGGTGTTGCATTGTAGTGTTTTAATACTTGTTGATCTGAGTAGTAGTATGCATAAAAATTTATACCACACGCTATTAAAAATGCTATTAGCATTCCATTTGGTCCCCCAAATGAATATCCTATAAATACGAATAAAACTGTAAGTAATGTTAGTAAAAATACTGTTTTTATTTGTTCCATTTTTATCTCCTAAATTCTATTTAAGATTGATTCTTTTTTATATAATACTTTTGCACTTGGAGTTGATTTAGATGTAGTCTCCAAATGAACATCTTGGTCATCAAAAAATATGTCTGCACCAAAGGCTTTTACAACTTCATATTTATCAACTCCACCTAAAAAGAATGCCTCATCAAGTCTAACTCCCCATTGATTTAAAGTTCTTATTACCCTTTCATGGGCTGGTGAATTTCTTGCTGTTATTAAGGCTGTTCTTATTGGAGTTTTTTCTTCAGGGTACTTAGCTTGTATATTTGAAATAAGTCTAAGTAATTGAGCAAATGGTCCTTGATTTAAAGGGTTGTTTGAATTTTTCTTTTCATATTCTAAAAAGGCTTCTAACCCTTGGGTTTTATAGATAACTTCTGATTCTTCAGAAAACAATACAGCATCACCATCAAAGGCTATTTTTACTTGATTATAGTTTATACTATCCTCATCTTCATAAGGAAGTATTCTAGCTGCTGCTATTCCTTCATTTATTGCATCTTGCACATCTAATTCATTTGCAGAAAGAAATAAATCAACTTTAAAAGGTTTTAAATATTTTGAAATTTCATTTCCACCACTCCATGCACTTCTTTGAATATCAAGTTTATATTCTTCTATTGCCTTAGTAATTCTTAAACTAGTTGCAGAGTTATTTCTTGACATAATTATAACTTCAACTTGTTTATCATCAGGAAAATCATCATTAATTTTCAAAAGGTTTTTTACAAGTCTAAATCCTGTACCTTTTTTAGGTAATAATTCTTCATTATTGATTTGATGCTTATAATACTCATCTAAACCTTTTTCTTCAAAGATTTTATTTTCTTCTTCAAGGTCAAAAAGTGCCCTTGATGATATCGCTATTACTAATTTCTTATCTAAATCATATCCCAAAACTATTCTCCATTTATTATATGAGTGTATTTTAGAAATTATATCCAATAAATTTTAACAAATTAAAAAATTTAATAATTTTTTAATTTCAAAAAAAGGAATTTTTTTTTAAAATGTACCAATTGAATAATGTTAGGAAGCGTTTGGATGAAAAAATTATATATAATAAGGCACACTCAAAAGGATGAAACAAAATCTGGAGATGATTATGACAAGCCATTAACTCAAGATGGTTTAGATAATGCAGATGCAATTGGAACATTCTTAAAAGAGAAAGATAAAAAATTTGATTTAATAGTTTCTAGTCCTGCAAAAAGAACTAGACAAACATCAGAAGCTATCGCACAAAAACTTAATTATACAAAATCTATCATGTACAATGAAGTATTATATATGGCCTATGTAAATGAAATGATAGAAACTATAACTTATACCTTTGATACTGTTAATAGCATGATATTAGTGGCTCATAATCCATCTGTAACAGCTTTAGCTTTGACATTAGTTGGATTAAGAGAAGAAATAAAAATGGGAGGAGTAGTTGAAATAGATTTTGATTGTGATTCTTGGATTGATGTATCTAAGGATAATGCAAAATTAATTGATTATACTGTGCCTTCAAAATAGTAGCTTGTAAATAGTAACTTCTTAAAGTTTACTATTTACCTAAGCAAAACTCACCAAACATCACATCTAGCATTTCATCATTATCGTATGGTCTTGTAATACTTGAAATATGTAGTATTGCTTCATTTATATAGTGTGCAAAAAACTCTAATTCCCCTGTTTCAAGTGG
Organism: Sulfurovum sp.; assembly: GCA_039767755.1. Taxonomy (GTDB): domain Bacteria; phylum Campylobacterota; class Campylobacteria; order Campylobacterales; family Arcobacteraceae; genus JALRJW01. Next base: position 867 of record JBDNBT010000025.1, on the reverse strand, counting down.
AGTTTTAGCATTTTTTATATTATATAGTGTGTTTTCTACAGCATCTACTTGTCTTTTTGATATAAGACTCATTTCATCTGTATGAGTATTTTCATCAAGAATTTTTTCAACAGCTTTTATTAGAGGTTTAATATCTTGTTTAGTTGATATTTCTATATGCTCATCTATTTTTGAAGTATCAAACTTATTTTCTAAATCTGCTTTGTTTAAAACTTTTACTATTTGCTTATGAGGGTTTTGAGAAAGTAGTTCTACTATTCTTAAATCCTCATCATCACAAACTTTACTATTATCAAATAATGCTATTACTATTTCTGCTTCATCAATAGCTTGTATTGATTTTTCAATACCAATTTTTTCTATAGTATCATCGGCGTTTCTAATTCCAGCTGTATCTACTATTTTAATAATATGAGTCCCTATTCTAACAGATTCCTCAATAGTATCTCTCGTAGTTCCAGCAATATCTGAAATAATAGCTCTTTCAAAATTTAAAAGCTTATTTAAAAGTGATGATTTTCCAACATTAGGTTTACCAATAATTGCTACTTTAAAACCTTCTATCATACCTTCTCTTCTTTTTGAAGCATCTAGGGTATTGTCTAGTTTTATCATAGTACTATCTATTTTTCTCTCAATTGTTTGGAAAATATCATCAGGTAAATCTTCTTCTGCATAATCAATTGTAACTTCTGTGTAAGCTAACATAAAAAGTAAATCTTCTCTAATCTCATTAACGAAATCTTTTAATTCACCCTTTAATTGTTTTGCGAGTAATCTAACTGCGTCTTCACTTCTTGCTTCTATTATTTTAGATATCGCTTCAGCTTTTGATAAATCAATTTTATTATTTAAAAAAGCTCTTTT
>JBDNBT010000024.1:0-9388 GCA_039767755.1 Sulfurovum sp. | reverse complement strand
TGTAAAAGTTATTGTTTAATTATATGAAGTTTTCATTATTAATCATATTTATTCCTTTAATAGTAATTTATATCGAAGAAAAGTTTATTAAATAATAAAACTAGAAATTATATTGAATTTTCTTATTTATTTTAATTTCGTTTAAAGTAATGACAGATTGATATACTAAAAATTCAACTCCATTATTAGTAACTTCTTTAAAGGTTTCATAATATTTTTTATCTATTTCATTGGCTAATCTAAAAGGTAGCTCATCATTTCTTTGAATTATATATAACATAACAGCCCTATGACCTTCTTTTACCATATCTTCAAGTTCTTTTAAATGTTTAGTACCCCTTGAAGTTACAGAATCTGGAAAAGCTAAAGTATCATCTATTTTTAAACTAACACTTTTAACTTCGACATAGCATTTTTGTTTTTTCTTGTCATCATCTTCTTCGTTGTCGTAAAGTAAAATGTCTATTCTACTATTTTGACCATATTTTTGCTCAGGTTTTAAGTTATCATATCCTTGAAGTTCTTTTATAATTCCATTATTTATAGCTTCAATAGCAATTTTATTTGCAACACCTGTATTTGTACAAATTAAATTGTTGTTCATTTTAGTTAACTCAAGTGTGTATTTTAATTTTCTTTTTGGATTATCGTGAAATGTCACCCATACATCACAATTTTCTTCAATACAACTAGTCATCGCTCCACTATTTGGAACATGAGCTGTAATAGTTTGTCCATCATCTAAAGTAATATCAGCTAAAAATCTTTTATATCTTTTTATAAGTTTACCATGTATTAGTTTTTCAAAATTCAAATTAAAACCTTTGTATTTATTGTTTTTTAATTATAATAGATTACATTTAAAAACACTTGGGAATAAATTGCAAAAACACAAAATTCATAGAAAAAGAGAAAAATCTTTAGGACTTTTAGAGCTAGTAGCCATAGCCTTAGGTGGTATGGTTGGTGGTGGAATTTTCACAATTTTAGGAATATCTGTATCTATGATTGGAGTTTATACTCCAATTGCTATGATAATAGGTGGAGTTATAGCAGGTTTTGCTGCTTACTCTTATATAAAGTTAGGTGTGTATTACAAGGAAGAGGGTGAATCATATTCTTTTATAAAAAGAACTTTTGATAGTCATCCTTTTGCTTCTGCTTTAATTGGATGGTGGGTAGTATTTGGTTATATTTCAACTTTAGCTTTATATGCATTTACTTTTTCTGCTTATATAATTGGTGATTATAGTGATAATTACTTTCTAAAAGTCTGTGCAGCTGGTGCTATTCTTTTATTTTTTACCATTGTAAATATTTGGAGTGTTAAGGGAATGGGGAAAATTGAAGATATTATGGTTTATTCTAAACTTATTATTCTTTCAATTATAAGTTTTGTTTTAATTAATAATTCAAACACATCCATACCAACTTTAATTGAAAATCAAAAGGATATAGAACTTTTTTCTATTTTAATAGTAGCATCTCTAACTTTTGTAGCTTATGAGGGTTTTCAGCTTGTTATAACTGCAGTCAATGAAATGGAAAATCCAGCAAAAAATATAAGAAGAGCTATTTATATTTCAATTGCAACAGCTACTTTAATATATGTTGTTATCGCTTTTGGTGCAATTTTGGCTATTTCCTTTGAAGATATTATTGCAAATAAAGAGTATGCTTTAGCAAGTGGCGCTAATAAAATCCTTGGAAATATAGGAAATGACCTTGTGGTATTTGGTGCATTATTAGCTACAAGTTCTGCTATTAGTAGTACTATTTTTGGTGCATCAAGGCAAATGTCTATTATTTCAAGTGATGGGCTTATGCCATCTTTTTTAGGCTTTAGAAATAGTAAAAACATTCCAAGAAACGCAATAATAACTATGGCTTTTTTAGCTTTTGTCTTAGTATGTACAGGCTCTTTAAAACTTATTTTAGAGTTTGGGAGTATCACGTTTTTAATGGTATGTTTAATAGTAACTATTGCTAACTTTAAAATAAAAAAGTCCACGAATTCTTCTACTTATGTTTTAATTGGTGCTGTTACTGTTTTATCAATTAGTTTATTTTTAATATTATATTATGAAATGACCCATGATATTTATCAAATATATTTTATATTAGTGTTGTATTTTTTACTAACTATTGGGGCTGTTTTTTATTCTAAAAAAATCAAGTAAGGACTTAAATTTATATTGATTTCCTAAAAACTCAAATTCTAAAGTATGTGCTTGAAGCATAAGTCTTTGGGTTTTTTTTACTTTTTTATTTAGTATGTCATTTGCTAAGCTATCACTAATTCCATATATTGGATCACCAATAATACTATGACCTATATAATCACAGTGCACTCTTATTTGATGTTGTCTACCTGTAATTGGAATAGCTTTTATTAAACTTTGGTTTTTAATGGAATCATACTTTAAAGGCTCTATTATAGTTTTAGAACTTTTACCATCACTATTAACTTCCATTTTAAGCTTTATTAAACCCTTACTTGAACTAATAGCTTCATCAATAATATGATCTTTTGAAACTTTTCCATTAACTAAAGCTAAGTATGACTTTTTTATTTTAGAACTATCGTTTAAAGTTTTTTCTACAAATAAAGATTTTAAAATAAATTCTGAGTATTTATCAATGGCTACTAACACTAAGCCTGAAGTTTCTTTGTCAATTCTATGTATTAAACTTGCATCATCCCCTAAATGAAACTTTATCTCATCTAATAGTGTGTATGAACAATCACTACTTGAAGTAGGGTGCACCAATAAACCACTTGGTTTATCAAAAATAGCAAAATATCTATTTTGAAATGTAGGTTTTAGATTTTTTGTTCTTGCTTCAAAAAGTGTAACATATACAAAGTCTGATTTTATAATTTGATCTTGTTGATATCTTTTATTGTTTTCATCATAAATTTTTCCTTTTTTTAAAAGACTAATTAAAAGCTTTTCATTTAGGCTTGTAATATTTATATGATTTAATAAAAACTCTTCGATTTTTATGTTTCTAATAGTTTTATACTCTTTTTTAATATAAGGCAAAATTTAATCCTTGTTTTTTGAAATCATATTATAATGTCACTTATGAATATAAATGACTTAAAATTTGAGATTATAAAAAATCTTCCAAAAAACCCAAATACATTCCATAGATTATTCCACGGTCGAGGGAATTATTTTCCTAAGTATGAGTACTTAACTATTGATAATATAGATAAAACTTTATTTGCAACATTTTTTACAAAAGCTAATGAAGAAGAAAAACTTCAAATAATAGAAGTTCTTAAATTTATAGGAGATAACAATGATTATGAAAATATTATCATTCAAAATAGATATAGTAAAGATAACTTATATGAACTTATTAAAGGTCAATTACCTGAAAATTTATATGCAAATGAGTTTTCTCTAAAATATAAACTAAATTTTACAAATCAAAATATAGGTTTTTTCCCTGATATGAAAAATGGAAGAAAATTTATAAAAAGAGTATCAAAAAATAAAAAAGTATTAAATCTTTTTTCCTATACATGTTCATTTTCATTAAATGCTTTATCAAATAATGCAAATTTAGTAGTAAATGTTGATATGTCAAAGGGTGCACTAAATACAGGAAAACAAAATCATATCTTAAATAATATTGATATGAGAAAGGTAAAGTTTTTACCTTTTAATATATTAAAGTCATGGTCAAAAATCAAAAAATTTGCTCCTTATGATGTGATTATTATAGATCCACCGTCATTTCAAAGAGGAAGTTTTGAAGCCACAAAAGATTATGAAAAAATTATAAAAAGACTAGATACACTTTCAAGTGAACAATGTATAGTTTTATCTTGTTTGAATGCTCCAGAATTAGATGAAGATTTCATAAAAAATATTTTTAAAACAAACTCACCAAGTTTTGGTTTTCACAGCCAACTAAATAATACAAAAAGTTTTAAAAGTGCTAATTATAGTAAAGCATTGAAGAATTTGGTCTTTACAAACTATAAGAAAAAGTAATAAAATTAGCAAAATTAAGGTATAATTCCACGAAATTAACTTGGAGACATATCTTATGAATAAAAATAGATGGCTTATGGCTTTATCTGCTGTTGGTGTTCATATTTGTATTGGTTCTGTATACGCTTGGAGTGTATATGTTAAACCAATTCAAACTCAAATGAACTGGACTTTAACAGACGTTACAATTGCATTTTCTGTTGCAATTTTCTTTTTGGGTTTAAGTGCCGCACTTATGGGGAAATTTGTTGAAAAAAATGGACCTAGAGTATCTGCAATTATTGCGGCTGCTTTCTTTGGTCTTGGAACAATGGGTTCTGGACTTGCTATATTAATGGAGTCTAAATTTCTTTTATATTTCTTTTATGGTGTGTTAGGTGGATCTGCTATAGGTATTGGATATATTGCTCCTGTATCAACTTTAGTTAAATGGTTCCCTGATAAAAGAGGTATGGCAACAGGACTTGCAATAATGGGATTTGGTTTTGCATCTGCTGTTTGGGGACCTACAATCAAAATCTTAATTGAAGCAGTTGGACTTGCTGGAACATTCTTTATTTTAGGTGCATTTTACTTTGTAGTTATGTTCGCATCTGCTTTATATTTAGAAAAACCAGAAGAAGGGTATTTGCCAGAAGGCTTTAAGAAAAAAGTTGAAACAGGTAAAAAGAAAATCAAAAAAGACCTTGCTAATATAGGTTTAGATGAAGCTATCAAGACTCCTAGGTTCTATGGACTATGGATAATGCTATTTATCAATGTAACATGTGGTATTGCTATTATTGGTGTAGCTTCACCATTACTTCAAGAAGTATTAGGTGTATCTGCAATTGTAGCAGCTGCAGCTGTTGGTTTAATGGGTATTTTTAATGGTGCTGGTAGAATTATGTGGGCATCTTTAAGTGATTATTTAACAAGACCTGTTGTATATGTAATTTTCTTTGCTACTCAAGCTATTGCCTTTTACATGTTACCATCTATTAGTGAGATTATTGTATTCCAAGTAGTGTTGTACTTTATTATGACTTGTTATGGTGGAGGATTTGCTTCGATTCCTGCATATATAGGTGATATTTTTGGAACAAAAGAATTAGGTGCTATTCATGGTTATATTTTAACTGCATGGGCAGCAGCTGGTTTAGTTGGACCGCTTATTATTTCTATGGTAAAAGATTCAACAGGATCATACTCAGAGACATTATATGTATTTTCAGCGTTCTTTGTAGTTGCTTTAATTGTTTCAATTATGATGATTATAAACATCAAACAAGTAAAGTTAGCTAACAAAAACAAAGCTTAAAACTAATATTCTAAAAAGAGGTTAACTCTTTTTAGATATTCCTTACATCTATAAAACTTCCACTTTCAAATTTATCAATTTTTTCTACAACTTCGTTTAATTTAATAGCAGCTTCACTTGGTTTTTGTATTAGTCCATTTTTTAGTTTTTTTGCTGAGGTAAATATATTATCATCGATTTCAAATCTAATATAATCAGTCATTGGTGTTTCTATAACTCCTGGTGCAACAGCAAGTAAATTAGTATTTGTCATCTCTTTAGCATAAAGATTAATAAGCATATTAATACCTGTTTTAGATAAACAATATGACGCCCAACCTTTAGAGCCATTTACAGCTGCACCTGATGAGATTCCTATTATTGTTTTTGTTTTAATTAAAGCTAGAATATCAAGTAGTTCTTTATTTGCATATACATTGAGATTATAGACTTCATTTAACTCATCAATAGATAGTTCACTTAAAGTTTTAATTTCCCCTAACATTCCAGCATTTAAATATGCAACATCAATTTCCTTGATATTTTTTATAAACTCAGCACAATTGTTTTTGATATTTCTAACATCACTTAAATCAAAACTTAGGTGTTTAAAGTTTTGATTATTTATATTTGGTTGATTTCTACTAATTCCATAAACATTAAAGCCTAAACTTAAGTATAAATTTGTCAATCCTAAGCCAAGTCCTGAGGAACATCCTGTAATTAAGATACTTTTCTTCATTAATTTTCCTGTACTTTTTTATGTAAGAGTAGATTAAACTTGCTTAATAGTATTTTAGATATAATCAATCAACTTACAAAGGAAGAAATATAATATACTATTTTGCAGCATTTTAAAATTACAGATAACATAAAAAATTTAGAAATAAACCATACTATTAAAAATAATTTATTATTCTATGGATATGACAATAGATTAATGAGAACCCTTCACAAAAAAGACATTGATAAAGATGATGTAAAATATATATCAACTTTTAGTAGCTTTAAGGGTGAAATCTATGAAAACATTATCTATGAACTATTAATGGACTTTGCATACTCAAATGATGAAATTACAAAGTTTATTTTAAAAGGTCCATACCAAGATAAAGAAAATGTTTACATAAAAAGTGGACTTATGATTGATAGAAGTTCGCAAATTGTATATAAATCTGCCTATAAAGATATAAGTGAGTTTGACGCTTTATTCTTTACAAAAGATAGCGTTTACTTTGTTGAAATGAGTACATCAAAGAAAACAGCATCTTTAAATAAAAGATTAGCAAAAAAACATGCATTGCTAAAAATGATTTTTCCAAACCTTGAAATAAGAGCTTTAATTGTAGTTACAAAAGGTTCAGTTGGACTTAGAAACTTCCCTGAATATGCAACTGTTTGGGTAACAGAAGAGTTATGTGATGATAGCTTAATTGATGAGATTATACATCTTAAAAAAAGAAAGAAAAATCAAATATACTTAAAAGCAAAAAAACATATAAAATTCAAAGAAGCATGTACAATTAAATATAGAAAATTCCAGTATTTTCCCACTTTAGAGTGGATATTAAACAAGTCAAGATCAAACCCTAAGTTTATAGTTGATTTAAAATTTTTCTCTTCAAAGAAGTTAGAATTGTATTTTGATATTTATACAAAACTATATATTGGATATATTTTAAAAGATGACTTTACTAGTTTATGGAGTGACTTTCCTTATGATGTAAAAACAGATAGGGTAATAGTTACCATAGAAAAAGTTAATCAAACAGAACTAGACTTAGTTTACTATGTAAAAGAAAACAATGGAAAACTAAAAAGAATTAGATTTTCAGAAGATGAAATATCTGTAAAAGACAAAGAACTAGACGGCTTCACAAATGCAGAAGTTAGATTTTTTATGAATGTATTAGAAGAAAAACATAAACTATATGCAAACAATCTAAACTTTATAAAAGAAAAAATTTACTTAATTAGATAGGGCTATGGAAGACTTAGATAAAAATATTGTGTTAAATGATAAAAATCCAATAGAAAAAGTTTATAGAACAAATTTTCAAGTGGCATTTTACTTTTTAGCATTTATGTTTTTAGTGATATATTCACTATCAAACCTAAGTAATATCTTAGCACCTATTGCAATTTCTATATTAATATGGTTCTTAATAAATTCATTAGCAAATACATTAAAAAAACTTCCTTATCTTAACTCTAACCTTGGAAATAAAATAGCAATTCCTTTTTCTGTAGTTGTGATATTTATAACCATTTTTATAGTTGGAAACTTTATAGCTTCATCTTTAGTGGAACTTAGTGGTGTAATAGTAAAATTTGATTCAAGGTTTAATCTCATAATTGAAAAGCTTTCTTTAGTTACAGGTTTAGACATACCTAAAAACATTGAAAATTTCTTAGAACAATTTAGTATAGCAAGTGTTTTAAACAATGTATTAGGAGCATTTTCAAGTATATTATCAAATAGTATTCAGATCATTTTATATGTGTTGTTTTTACTAATTGATCAGGCTTTTTTTAATTCTAAGCTAAATGCTTTGTTCCCAAATTATGAAGCAAGACAAAAAGCTAAAGAGGTATTAAATAAAATATCTAAAACAATAAGTACATATATATCTATAACTACATTAATTTCCTTATTTACAGGATTCTTAACATATTTAATATGTGAGTACTTCTCACTTGAAGGTGCAGTTTTATGGGGATTTGTTGCATTTTTATTTAACTTTATTCCTACTATTGGAAGTATTATTGCAGTTTTATTTCCAGTACTGTTTTCGATTATTCAGTTTGAACTTATTACAGATGTACTATTTTTACTTTTAGTTCTTGTGGTTATTCAGTTTATTATAGGAAACATTTTGTATCCAAAACTTATGGGTAGTAAACTAAATATTTCTCAATTTGTAGTCATCTTTTCACTTGTTATTTGGGGTGCAATGTGGGGAACTGTTGGAATGTTTTTATCTGTACCATTAATGATGATAATATTAATAATTCTTTCTCAGTTTGAAAATACTAAAGCTATAGCAATTCTAATCAGTGCTGATGGTAAAATATAAATTTCATTTGTAACACACTATTAAATGCTAAAAGCTATACTATACCACTTAAATTATATATTATTATTATTTAATAATATATATGCTAAATAAATATTATATAATACTTAATTTAACAAAAATATCATTTTTTTATAATTAAAAATATTCTCTTAAAGTTTTTTTGTGTTAAACTATATCAATATAAATAATTTAACAGGATTTACAAATGAAAAATATAGACTTAGAGTTTGCAGAAGAAGAAATTTCTAAAATTAATCAAGCTGCTAACAACAGCGACCAAGATATATTAAACTATCTAAAAGAACTTATATTAAATGAAGTTGATAGTGTATACTTTCTAGAAAACAATTATACTTATGATAAAAAGAAAAGAGTTTTAATTGATGATGAAAAAAAACCTATCAAATTAACTGAATTAGAAAGAATGCTAGTGGAACATCTACTTAGTAAACCTAATCAGTATGTTAATGTTGAAGAAATTTTTCAACATGTGAAAAAATCAAAAGAAATGTCAGTGTTTTCTTTAAGAAATAAGATTAAATCAATTAGAGATAAAACTTTTAAAGACATCATCACTAGTAAAATTAATATTGGTTATAAGATTAACGTAATAGACTAGGGGATCAAAAAGAGAGTATAACTCTCTTTTCATATTTTTTTCTTAGTTAGTAAGTTTGTCTTTTCTCTTAGCTTTCATTTTATTCAAAGCCAATCTTCTCATGTCTGCAGTTGTATCAGACTCATCCATGATTTCAAGTCCTAAAAGTGTTTCGATACAATCTTCAAGTGTAACTATACCTTCTGTTTGACCATAAGAATCCACAACTATAAACATATGTTCTTTTTTCTTAATAAACATATTTAAAGCTTTTACAACTGGGATATTTTCATTAATTGATAGCACATCTTTAGTTATAGATTCAACAGTTGTTTCAGGGTTTTTTATAGCATGTTTAAATAGTTTTTTTGTTAAAACTATTCCTATGATAGTATCAATTGTGCCATCATATACAGGCACT
>JBDNBT010000023.1:0-2779 GCA_039767755.1 Sulfurovum sp. | reverse complement strand
CACCATTTATATACTCAGGACAATCTGTAGCTAACCATACTATTGCTTTTGCTACTTCTTCTGGTTCTGCAAATCTACCTGTGGCTACTGTTTTTTTGAACTCATTTTTTCTTTCTTCACTATTATCTTTTTGCATATCTGTTTCAGTTGGACTTGGAGCAACACAATTTACAGTTATTCCATACGCACCTAACATTTTTCCATATATTTTAGTTGCATTAATTAATGCTGCTTTTGCCATACCATACCATACATCAGGATGACCAATTTGCCCAGCAATTGAAGCTGTATTTACAATTCTTCCATATGAGTTTTTTTTCATATTTTCACTAAATATATTCATTAATTCAACGGGTGCATATAAATCAACATTCATAATATGATCCCTTGCATCTTTAGGGTAGTTATCATATGTATATTTTGGTTGCATATATCCAGCGTTATTAATTAAAATATCAATATCACCTACTTCATTAGCTAGTTCATTTAACCCTTCAAGATTAGCTAAATCATACTCAATAGCTGTTACATCTTTTACCCCAACTATCGGACAATCTTCGAAACTTCTAGCTACTATTACTATTTCATGACCTAACTCTAACATAGCCCTTGATACAGCTAGCCCTATTCCTTTGTTTCCACCTGTTATTAGTACTTTTCTTTTTCCCATAATAAATCCTATTTATATATTTAATTATTAGCTTAATTATTGAGTTTATTATATTATTTTTCTAATAAATGTTCATATCTTTCATCTGTTAATATTTTCATAAAAGCAACAAGGGCATCAGCCTTTCTATCACTTAATCTTTTTGCTTTTAACTCATCTAATGATATATTATCTTTTACTTCTGGTTCATTCCACTCTTCTGAAGTTTCAGGATTGATTGTTCTATTTTTATTGTTATATTTATCATAAAAAAGTACAACGGTTTTTAAATCTTTAAATACACCATTATGCATATATGGTTCAGTCACAGCTACATTTCTTAAAGTTGGAACTTTATATTTTCCTTTTTGTTTTTCAATATCTTTCATATCTTTAAAATCTTTTACATGATTATATAAACCTAAATCTTTTTGTTGCACATTATTTTTACTTCTTAAAAATCTATTTTCAGGTGTACCTATATTGTGATACTCATAATTAGTAAAAGTTTCATAGGCTTTATCCTCACCTTTTAATACATGACATGATGCACATGAATTATTATTATTTGAGAAAAAGATTGTTCTACCTAAGTCTTCTAAAACTGTTAAGTCATACTCACCTTTTAAAAACTTATCATACTTTGAATCAAAAGTAGAAAACTCTTTAGTTTTTTCATAAGATTCAATTGCCTTAGTTAATGCTTCGTATGCTTTATTCACATCATCAAATATATGATTACCATATATACTTTTAAACTCATTTACATGATATTCATTTAAGCTGATTCTTTTAATTACAGCTTCTTTAGAAGGCATATTCATTTCAATAGGATTTAAAAAAGGACCACCTGCTTGATCTTTTAAAGTAGCCGCCCTACCATCCCAAAACTGCCCACCTATGTTTTTTTTCTTTTTCTTATCATAATAGAACTTTGGAGAATACTTTGCATAAGTTATAGTTGGTGCTTGTCTATCTCCTAAGGATTTCAAATCATCACCTAAAGAAGCCATACTTAAAACTCCGTTATTTCTACTATCTATGAAAGCTTTTTCAGGATTATGACATGTGGCGCATGATTGATTTGAGTTTAAAGATAATGACTTATCAAAAAATAAAGATTGCCCCAATAACTCTTCTTTTGTAAGTTCACTTGCAAATATATTTCCTAATAAAAGTAATCCTATAACTAATATTTTCATTCTTATTTCCTTGTAAGTATATTTTTAAATGGAGTTATTATTAACTTTAAAACAGAATTATAATCATTCATTTGAGTTTTTCTAATTCCAAACTTCATCACTTTTACTTCATTTGATAATTTTAGTGTTCCAAATACTCTATCCCAAATAGCTAAATAGCCACCATAGTTTTTATTAAAATATTTAGAGCCATGATGAACTTGATGTTGTTTTGGAGAAATAAACCATTTTTCTAAAAATCTACCATAAGAAAAAGCCACATGGGAGTGTCTTAGATTTGACCCAATTAATGAAAAGACAAATAAAAATATATTAACTCCAAGTACCATATAAATATCAATCATAGCACCAAAAAAATATATAAAAATACCTGTCACAAGTCCAATAGTTAAACTATATCTTATTCCAAATAGTAAATTTTCAACAAAATGTACCCTATAAAAAGTAGCTGGTGTTAATACCTTTGCACTATGATGAACCTTATGAAACTCCCATAGAAAAGGAATAGTATGTAGAAATCTATGTAACCAATATCTTGTAAAATCACTTGCAACAAATATTGCTATGGTATACATTAAAATTATCTCTGAATATGAAAAGAAATTTGTCTCAAAAAAATCAAATTGAAAATATAAAAATTTATTTGTACTAAAAGCTATAGTTTTTGCACTAATTATCATTGGTATTAAAAGTAAAGTATTTATTAAATATCCCACAAAAAAGTATTTATAATCTAATATTGCACTTTTATGGAACCAAAGTTTTTTTGAAAGTATCACTTTAGTTTTTGCTTTTGTAAAGTAATAATACATACTTGCAATTAGTAAAGAAGATAATATATATCCAATAAATACTCTTTTATTTGGATTAATAAAATATTCTAAAGGTAATAAATGCTCCATATTAAATAACTAGTCTCCGTCCGCAT
>JBDNBT010000022.1:0-5645 GCA_039767755.1 Sulfurovum sp. | reverse complement strand
CTTCTTTTTTCTCGATACCTTCACCAAGTTCAAATCTAACGTATTCAACTAATTCAATTGATGCATCACAAGCTTTAATAGCTTCTTCAACAGTCATAGAGTCGTCCATAACGTAAGTTTGAGATAATAAAGCGTTAGCTCTATCTAATTGAGAGTTGTCTTCAATCCATCTAGCAATTTTACCTTTAACAATGTTTCCGATAATTTTCTCAGGTTTACCTTGAGCTAATAATTCTTCTTTCATTGCATTCTCAGCAGCAGTTACTGCTTCGTCAGTTAATTGTTGTTTAGAAACAAACTCAGGAATATTTTTAAGAGGCTTACCAAGTCTTACTAACTCTTCATTCTCTTTTTCAATATCAGCGATAATTGCTTTATTTTCAGAATCAATAAATTCAGCTGATAAGTCTTTGTAAGAAATAACAGTTGGTTTCATTGATGCAGCATGCATTGCAATTTTCTTTAATAAATCTGTAGTTTTAGCTTTAGCAGCATCATCACATTTAGCAGCTAAGATAACCCCAACTTTTCCTAAGTGAATATAACCGTTTACAACTTGTCCAGAAACATTAGAAACTTTTCTAGCTACTAAGTTTTCTCCGATTACTGCAATTTTCTCATTTAAGAATGTTGCGAAATTTTGACCATCAATTGTAGAAGTAACTAAAGCTTCTGCATCGTTTAAGTCATTAGCTTGTGCATGTGCAGTAATTTGCTTAGTTAAATTAATAAACTGCTCATTTTTCGCAACGAAGTCAGTTTGAGAGTTTAACTCAGTCATTGTAGCTTTAGTGTTATCTTCATTAACTAAGATACTAATTAAACCTTCAGCAGCAACATTTGCAGATTTTTTAGCAGCTTTAGAAAGACCTTGCTCTCTTAACCACTTAATTGAATCTTCGATGTTACCTTCACATTCATTTAATGCTTTTTTACAATCAAGCATTCCTGCACCAGATTTTTCTCTTAATTCTTTAATTAATTTAGGAGTTGCACCAGCCATGATTATGCTTCCTCAGTCTTTGTAACTTCAGCTTCACCTTCAGCAACTGCTTCAGCAACTACTTCTGCAGCTTCTTCTTCAGTAACAACTTCTTCTTCAGCATTTTCTTCAGCTAAAGCAGCTTTACCTTCGTTAATTGCAGCAGCCATTTCATTACAGAATAAGTGAATTGATCTGATTGCATCATCATTACCAGGAATTGGTAAATCAACAACGTCAGGGTCACAGTTAGTATCTAAAGGAGCAACAACTGTAATTCCTAGTCTTCTAGCTTCTTTAATTGCAATTTTTTCTTTAACAGCATCTAAAACGAACATCATATCAGGGATCTTGTTCATTTCTTTGATACCACCAAGGTATAATTCTAACTTCTCTTCTTTTCTAGAAAGCATTAATGCTTCTTTCTTAGTTAAAAGTTGTAATTGACCTTCTTCTCTCATTTTTTTAATTACTTCTAATTTTCTAATAGATTTTTTAATTGTTCCGTAGTTTGTTAACATACCACCTAACCATCTATGGTTAACGTATGGCATACCACAATTAATAGCAGCTTCTTTAACAGCATTTGATGCTTGTTTTTTAGTACCAACGAAAATCATTGTTTGACCTTCAGCAGCTCTATCTCTTACTACATTGTATGTATATCTGAAATATCTTAATGTTTTTTGTAAGTCAATAATATAAATATTCTTTCTAACACCGAAAATGAATTTTTTCATTTTTGGATTCCATCTTCTTGTTTGGTGTCCGAAGTGTACACCACATTCTAATAGGTCTTTCATAGTAACCATGTTATTTCTCCTTGAAATATATTGTTTTTTTTGTTTTGGGTTTAGCCTCTGCGCCCCTTAATGGCAAGTACAAACTTGTCACAACCCATAACCAGGATTGACACATGTGAGGTTTCTATTTTAAAATAGAACCGTGATTTTATCTAAGTGAAGTTTAATTGTAGTTTAAGCAAATCAGAATAATCTGATTTGTAAATTTATTTAAGTAGTTCTAAAACAGCTTTTTTATCTGAAAATGGTAGTTTTTGATCATATATAATTTGTGCTTCTTCGTCACCTTTTCCAAGGATTAGAATTACGCTTTTATCATCATATAGCTCAATTGCTTTTTTAATTGCAGCTTTCCTATTTATTTCAACAGTAGTTATTCCTGGTTTTGTTATACCTTTAACTATGTCTTCCATAATTAAATCTGGATCTTCAAACCTTGGATTGTCACTTGTTACTATAATATGTTTAGCAAATTGTGAAGCAACTTTTCCCATAATAGCTCTTTTTTCTTTGTCCCTATCTCCACCTGCACCAAAGACAACAATAATATCCTTATGTGAAAAACTTTTAAGAACCTCATTCATACCATCTGGAGTGTGGGCAAAATCTATGATAACAAAAGGATCTTTACTTATAATTTCCATTCTTCCACTAACCCCTGCAAAATCTTCAACAACTTCACATATCTCTTCTAAATCTCTATTAGTTAACATATGCACAGCAGCTACTGCAGCAGTTATATTATAAATATTAAACACACCCATTAAGTTTGAAGTATATGCATACATAGATGATAAATTATTCATTAAAACATGTGTTTCTTCTTTAAATGAAAAAGCATCAACTTTATATGTAGATGGTGCATCTAAAGCATAAGTTAAACAATTTTTAGAATTAAATCTTATATTTGTATCGTCTTTGTTGATTAATTTTTTAGACTCATCAGCAAAAAATGAGTTCTTAACAGCAATATATTCTTCAACTGTTTTATGATAATCAAGATGATCTCTTGTAATATTAGTATGAATTTTTAGTTCAAAATCTAAACCTTCAATTCTTTTTTGCTCAATAGCATGGGAACTAACTTCCATTATAAAAAATTCACAGCCATTTTCTTTAGCTTTATAAATATGCTCAAAATTCCCTAATTGAATAGGTGTAGTTAAAGAATAGTCTTCAACCCTTTCATCATTTATGAAAAAACCTCTAGTTCCTTGTAATGCAACTTTATATCCTAAATCTAACAAAAAAGAATATATAGCAGCAGCAGTTGTTGTTTTACCGTTTGTTCCAGTTATTCCAACTATTTTTATACCGCTTAAATCTACATGATCTTTTAATTGATTAGCATCAATAAAGCTTTCACATCCATTTAAAAGGGCTTGGTCTTTAAATTTTTCATTATGCTTAGAAACAACAAAGATTGTATCTTTGTTTGCTTCATTTGAATTGTCTGTAAATTGTTTATTGTTTATGTGAATTAGCAAATTTACTCTCTTCTAGTTTTTTATATAATTTTTCTATTGCTTCATCATATTTAAAATATTGAGTAAATCCATCTAAGTAAGAGTATGCAGTTGAATCAAAACCATTTTCGATTAGTTTTGAAACAAAATCAAAGAAATCTGTTTTAGACTCAATGGCAACTTTAGTAGAAAACATTATATCTTCAAATGCTAATCTAAATGATCCCCTAGATTTAACAAGTATTTTAAAATCATCATATTTAATTGCATCTAGTGAATCAACTGTTGATGTATTTAAATCTTTTAATACATTCATCATTTTATTTACATCACCATCATACGCTTCAATAATATTTTTTACATATTTAATTGCTTCATCTAAATCTTTATTTTTAGCAACATCAAAATAATCAAATAAAGATAAAGCTTTTTCTTCATCTTCATTTGCAATATCACAAAATATTGCATATAAGGGATACTCTTTATTAGTTGGATACTCATTTGATAAGGCAGAATATATAAATAATGCTTTTTCATAATTATTTTCTAGAAAATATTTATTTGCTTCATTAAATAATCTACTTTGATTTATCATTAAAGCTCCTGTAATTTGTCTTCCATTCCTTGGGGAACATTTATAATTTCTAATTCTGGATGAATTGCTGCTTTAAGTTCTTTTTCCACAACAAATTTTAAAGTACTACTACTAGCACTACATCCTACACATGCACCTTGTAGCTGAACATACACTCTTCCATCTTTGATATCTAATAAAACTATAGCTCCGCCATCTCTTGCAAGCATAGGTGAAACTTTTTGATCTATAATGTTCGTTACTGGTGGCAGTAAATCTTCATCTGAAAATGGCATCATATTTTTAACCTTTTTTATATTTGTTTACAAAATAAATTCCAACTGCTGTTAGTGCTAAAACAACAGCAATTGTTTGAAAAATAAATGATAAAGTTACTTCTTCTTGAAACAAAACTTATCCTAGTTTAGAACTTCGTCACATCTAGAACAAAGCTCATCTTCTTTAGTTGAAGTGAATTTCCAACATCTTGGACACTTATGAAGTGACGATTTATAAACAATAAATTCACTATCTTCAACAGTGAATTGTCCTAATACATCTTCATCTTTTTTATTATCTGTAACAGCACTAACCATAAACCAATCAGCTGCTTCAACACCATCTATAGCTAAAATATTTTTATCATTTGTATAAACTTCTAATTCTAGTGTAGACTTGATTGTTTTATCTTTACTAAGTGCATCTTTTATTTCAGCGAATTTTTCTTTAGCTTCTAATAAAACAGCCTCATTTATATCAATTTTTACTTCCGGAATTACACATTTTTTATAATCAAAGATATCTTTTGCATCACCTTTGATAAATTCAGGTGCATATTCTAATAACTCATCCATTGTATAAGTTAAGATACAAGATAAAGTAGAAATTAATTTCTTAGCAATAATTGCCATAGCACTTTGAGATGCTAATCTATGCATATCATTTTTATCATCACAGTATAATCTATCTTTACATACATCTAAATATGTACCTGATAAATCAACTACTAAGAAGTTATTTAATCTATTTAATCCTTTTGAGAATTCGTACACATTAAACGCAGCTTCAATTTCATCAAAAGTAGTTTTTGCACTATTTAAAATCCATTTATCAAAGATACTCATTTTATCTACAGATACAATCTCTTCTAAGTCACTTACATTTGCAAGTAAGAACCTTGAAGTATTTCTAATTTTTCTATATAGCTCAGCATTTTGCTTTAAGATGTTATCAGATATTTTTAAATCTGACTGATAATCACTCATAGCTACCCATAATCTTAAAATCTCTGAACCATATTGCTTCATAACCTTATCAGGTGCAACAACATTTCCTTTTGATTTAGACATTTTTTCACCCTTTTCATCAACAGTGAATCCATGAGTTAAAATTGATTTATATGGAGCAATTTCAGATGATGCTAAAGTTGTTAAAAGTGAAGATTGGAACCAACCTCTATGTTGATCACTTCCTTCTAAATACATATCAGCAGGGAATGTACCCGCATCATAGTTTCTAGATCTTAAAACAGCATTTTGAGTTGAACCTGAATCAAACCATACATCTAAAATATCCATAGTTTTTTCTAAATCTTCAGGGTTTAAACCACTACCTGGATAAAGTAACTCAGAAATTTCTAAGTCATACCAAGCATCACAACCTTTTTGTTCAAAAATCATAGCCGTGTAGTTTACAACTTTTTCATCAAAAATGATTTCATCTGTTTTCTTGTTTCTAAAGAACGCAATAGGAACACCCCAATCTCTTTGTCTTGAAATACACCAATCAGGTCTACCATCTAGCATAGACTTTAATCTGTT
>JBDNBT010000021.1:0-4043 GCA_039767755.1 Sulfurovum sp. | reverse complement strand
GGCTCGTGGTATTAACACTGTAATGCTAGATACGGGTTCAAGAGAACTAATCGACTTACATGCTAAAATGTTTGCCAAACATGGTACAACAACAATTCGTAACTTTGATGCTTTAAATGATGTTCAAAATCTTGAATATAGTGCAGAATGTATTAAAAAATATGGTCTAAACCATGAAGTAGTAGTTACTTTAATGGACTTGCCTCCAGGTTGCTTTGGTGCTCATGATGTACCTTTCTATGAAAAAACTCTAAGACAAATTCTTGATAGTGGTTTACCATTTGATTCAATCTGCTTTAAAGATGCTTCAGGAACAAGTTCTCCTCAAAAAATCTATGAAACAATACAAATGGCTAGAAATCTAGTTGGATATGATACTCATATTAGACTTCATACCCATGAAACAGCAGGTGTTTCAGTTGCTTGTTATTTAGCTGCACTTGATGCTGGTGCTGATGGTATTGATTTAGCTGCCTCTCCAGTTAGTGGTGGAACTTCTCAACCTGATATCCTAACTATGTTACACGCAGTTAAAGGTAAGAATTATGATTTAGGTGGTTTAGAAATTGAAAAAGTTCTAAAATACCAAGAAACATTAAAACACTGTTTAAAAGATTACTTTATTCCACCAGAAGCTACTCAAGTATCTCCTTTAATTCCTTTCTCTCCAATGCCAGGTGGAGCATTAACTGCTAATACTCAAATGATGAGAGATAATGGAACACTAGATAAATTCCCTGAAGTAATTAAAGCAATGAGAGAAGTAGTTGAGCGTGGTGGATATGGTACATCTGTAACTCCAGTTTCTCAATTTTATTGGCAACAAGCATACGCTAATGTAATGTTTGGTCCTTGGAAACAAATTGCTCCTGGTTATGGAAAAATGGTATTAGGTTACTTTGGTAAAACTCCAGTTCCTGCTGATCCTGAAATTATTGCTCTTGCAGCAGAAAAATTAAAACTAGATCCAACTAGTGAAAATCCTTTAGATATCGCTGATAGAGATGAAAAGAAAAAAATCTCTGTTTGGAAACAAAGATTAGAAATGGAAGGTATAGAAGCTAGTGAAGAGAATATCTTTATTGCTGCTGCTTGTGATGAAAAAGGAATTGCATTCTTAAAAGGTGAATCACCTTTAAATGTTAGAAAAAATGATAATGTTTGTGATAATGATAAAGATTGTAAATTAGGAGAAAAAGATATGGCAAATGCAAGTGGAAACTATACAGTAATAGTTGATGGTCAAAAATTTAATGTAACAATAGCTGAGGGTAATGATGCAAATATTCAAGTAACTCCTGTTTCTAATACAACATCAGCTCCAATGGCAGCTGCACCAGTTGCTGCAAGTACTGCATCTGTATCTTCAAATGGAAATGGAACTGAAGTTCCAGCTGCTGTTAATGGTGCTGTTTGGAAGATCTTAGTAAAAGAAGGTGATATGGTTGAAGCTGATCAACAAATTATGATTCTTGAAGCTATGAAAATGGAAATAGATATTAATGCTCCTGTTGCTGGAAAGATTACTAAAATATTAGTAAATAATACACAATCTGTTGAAGAGGGACAAACATTAGCCATTATTGGTTAATGTTTGAAAAAATATATGAAAAAAAGTATATTAATTTCTTTTCTTCTTATCTTTAGTTTGTTTACAACAAATATCTTTGCTTCACAAAGTGTAGATGTTGTAGAAAATACTACAGAAAAACCAGCATACCATTCAAAAACAATGGGTGAATTAGTAGAATCATTTTATGCTACAACGGGAATAAAAGCATTGCTTCAACCCCAAGCTGGTGTATTAGATTCTCATGGTCATGAAATGTCTTTCTTTGCTCAAGGTGCAGGAAGAATTATTATGATAATAATCTGTTTTTTATTGTTTTATTTAGCAATTAAAAAAGGATTTGAACCATTATTATTAATTCCAATTGGGTTTGGTGGTTTATTAGCAAATATACCAATTGCTAATATGGCAGGACCAGGTGGAATGTTAGGAATTATTTATGATATGGGTATTACAAATCAATTCTTTCCATTATTAATCTTTATGGGTGTAGGAGCTATGACAGACTTTGGTCCACTATTAGCTAATCCAAAAACTGCATTATTGGGTGGTGCTGCTCAATTTGGTATCTTTGGATCATTAGTGGGAGCTGTTGTACTTTCACAATATTTCCCAGGGATTGATTTTACACTAGAACAAGCTGCTGCTATTTCTATTATTGGAGGAGCTGATGGACCAACATCTATTTTTATAGCTTCTAGATTAGCACCTGAATTACTAGGAGCAATTGCAGTTGCTGCATACTCATATATGGCATTAGTACCAATTATACAACCGCCAATTATGAGAGCATTAACTACAATGAATGAAAGAAAAATTAAGATGCCAGCTTCAAGAAAGGTATCAAAATTAGAGAAAATTGTATTCCCATTGGTAGTATTAACTTTAACTATTTTAATACTTCCAGATGCAGCACCATTAATTGGAGCACTATGCTTTGGAAATTTTGCAAAAGAATCAGGAGTTGTTGATAGACTTTCTGATACAATGCAAAATGCATTAATCAATGTTGTAACTATTTTCTTAGGATTAGGTGTTGGTTCAAAACTAGCATCAGAGCAATTCTTAGTAGCAGAGACAATGGGAATTATGATCATAGGTCTTTTAGCGTTCTCAGCAGGTACTGCTATGGGTGTTATAATGGCTAAGTTAATGAATTTAGTTAGCTCAAAAGATAATCAGATAAATCCTTTGATTGGAGCAGCAGGAGTATCAGCTGTACCAATGGCAGCAAGGGTAGTAAGTAAAGAAGGTCAACTTTATGACAAATCGAACATTTTATTAATGCATGCGATGGGTCCTAATGTTGCTGGGGTTATTGGTTCAGCAGTCGCTGCTGGTGTACTTTTATCGATATTTAAATAAAAATCAATACCAACTTCAATTAAGCCTAAGTAGACTTGTTCTATTTAGGCTTTTTTATTTAGAAATACTTCCTAAATTCATTTGAACTCCTAAAATAAAACCATTTTCCATAATATAAAACTTATTCTCATCTAATTCATCTTTCACTAGATGGAAATCACAACTATCAATTTTATCATCAATGTAGTTTAATACACTTTCCATTTTATCTCCTTTTTTTATTTAATTATAAAGTCTGAAATTCTATTAAAACATAGTTACAAATTGATTTCATTAAATACAATTTTAAGAGATAATGTTTTATTTTACGATATAATCAAATCTATATATCAAAAATAATAATAAATTATTAAATTATACTTTTATTTAACTTCATTTAATTTTTGTTTAAATTCAATTTAAATGGTTTATTTATTATTGCTAGAAATAGGACACCTCTATGAAATCAACACTACAAGCTGGAAATTTTTTAAAACTTATATCAAAACATTTACCAGATATGTTGTGGGCAAAAGATTTAGAAGGTAATTATTTGTATGCAAATGAATCAATTTGTAAAAACTTATTAATGGCAAAAACAAATGAAGTAATAGGAAAAAATGACATTTATTTTGCAACTAGAGAAAGAGATAAACATCAATCAAATAAGCAATGGCATACTTTTGGAGAATTATGTTTTAATTCAGATTATGTAGTATTAGAACATATGAAACCAATGATATTTGAAGAGTATGGAAATATAAAAGGACAACTTGTTTATTTAGAAGTGCACAAAGCCCCATTGTATGATTCAAATGGAGTATTAATTGGAACCATAGGAAGTGGAAGAGATATTACTTCACAAATTATGCTTGAAGAAGAAAACAAAAAATTAGCTTTTTATGATCAATTAACAGCTTTACCTAATAGACAAAAAATAATCCTTGATATTTCAGAAAATAATCCTTGTGCTTGTGTTATATTTAATATAGATGAATTTAAAGAAATAAATGATTTTTTTGGTACAGAAAATGGAGATAAAATATTAAAAGATATTGCTTCTTGGTTTTCTAAATCCAATTATGAAACATATAGAATAGATGGAGATGAATTTGCAATTTTATTCTAT
>JBDNBT010000020.1:0-2608 GCA_039767755.1 Sulfurovum sp. | reverse complement strand
GAAAAAGAGTTGATTTCATTACCACAGATGTAAATGATAAAGGTGTCTATGACCTTATTCAAACTGGAAATACAATTGGACTATTCCAAATAGAGTCTGATGGTATGCAAGATTTATGTAAAAGATTGAAACCATCAAACTTTGAGGATATTATCGCCGTTCTTGCACTTTATAGACCAGGTCCAATGGAATCAGGAATGCTTGATGACTTTATTGATAGAAAACACGGTCGAGCAGAGATTAACTACTTCTACGATGAATTTGATGCGCCTTTAAGACCAATTCTTGAAACAACTTATGGAGTTATCGTTTACCAAGAGCAAGTAATGCAAATCGTACAGACTATCGGTGGATTTAGCCTTGGAGGTGCCGATTTAGTTAGACGAGCTATGGGTAAAAAGATTAAAGAAGAGATGGATAGATTAAAAGGAGAATTCGCAGTTGGTGGAGTAAAAAAAGGTTATCAAAAACCTCACTGTGAAGAACTTTTCGATCTTATCGTAAAATTTGCTGGATATGGATTTAATAAATCTCACTCAGCAGCTTATGCACTTGTAACATTTTATACTTCGTATTTAAAAAAATATTATCCATCAGAATTTATGGCAGCTTTACTTACACTTGAGAAAGATAACACAGATAAAGTTGTTAAATATGTGGATGAAGTAAAAAGACTAGGACTTGATTTATTTCCACCTGATATTAATAAATCAGATTTAGTATTCTCAGCTAAAAAAATTGATGGTGAAGAAGTTGTAATGTTTGGAATGGGTGCTATTAAAGGTGCTGGAGATGTTGCAATTAAATCTATTTTAAAAGCAAGAGATGAAGGTGGATTATTTACTGATTTAGCAGATTTTATTTCAAGAATTGATGGAAGTAAAGTAAATAAAAGAGTAATAGAATCACTTACGAAAGCAGGAGCCTTTGATAGTTTTGGTTATTCACGTCACGCATTACTTGAACAAATAGAAAAGATTGTTGAAACAGTAGGAAAAGCAGCACAGGCAAAAAAAATGGCTACAGGTTCTTTATTTGGAGATTGTGATGAACTTACAAAAATAGATATAGAGTTAGAGCATCTTCCTGAATATAATGCAAAAGAAATATTAGAGTTTGAAAAAGCTTCTTTAGGATTTTATGTATCTGGTCATCCACTTGATCAATATAGAGAACAACTAGAAAAAGTAAATTATACACTTTCTTCTCAAATTGATGAACTAGCAGATGGTAGTCAAGCAATTTTTGTTGGGAAAATAGAAAATATTACTGAAAAAATATCTAAAAAAGGTAATAAGTTTGGAATTGCAACAATCATGGATTTACATGGAAATATTGAGCTTATGCTTTTTGAAGATAGATTAAAAGAGTTAAAAGAGAGCTATAACTTAGAAGAGCCAATTGCCTTTAAAGTAAGAATTTCAAAAGATGATAACTTCACAAGAATGAATATCTTAAAAATAGAAACAATCTTAGATGCACAAAAAGAAAAAGTAAAAACCAAACAAAAAGAAGTCCAAGAGCCACCATTAACAATAGCACTTCCTTTTACAAATGATGAAAGCACTATGTATAAACTATTTGATATAGTTGCAAATAATCAAGGGAAAAGAGAGTTAAAACTTTTGATAAAATCAAAACTTGCAGACTTAGAGTTAGAAACTGGTTTTAAAGTTACATCTCAAGTTGAAAATTTAATTCAACAAATAGAAGGAGTATATGTAGTAGCATGAAACACATCCTATTAACAAATGATGATGGTTTTGATGCGGTTGGATTAAAAGCTTTAATAGAAGCATTATTACCAATAGCAAAAATAACTGTTGTAGCACCGGCAAGAAATAAATCAGCTTGTGGTCACTCATTAACTTTGGATAAACCACTAAGAATGATTTGTGTAGAAGATGATTATTATAAAATAGATGATGCTAGTCCAACTGATTGTATTTTCATTTCTCTTAGTAATCTATTTAAAGAAGGTTACAAACCAGACCTTGTAATAAGTGGTATAAATATTGGTGCAAATATGGGAGAAGATATAACATATAGTGGAACAGCAGCAGGTGCAATGGAAGCTGTAATTCATAAAGTTCCAGCAATTGCAATCTCTCAAGTATGTAATGATAAGTGTGAAGATATAAAAAATGGATGGGATTTTGAGTTAGCAAAAAAAGTTATTGTTGAACTTGCAAGTAAAATATTGGATAATTCCTTTCCATTAGATGAAAGAAAGTTTTTAAATGTTAATATTCCACCAATAAAAGCTGATGAGTGTAATGGAATAAAAGTTACTAAAGTTGGATATAGAGAATATGGTAATGATACCCATAGACATTTAAATCCAAGAGGTGAAGAGTATTATTGGATTGGATTACATCCATTAATCTGGAAACCATCAGAAAAAAAAGATTGCGACTTTGAAGCAATAAAAGCTAATTATGTATCAGTTACACCTATTATGCTTGATTTAACTTCTTACAACGATATTCAAGCCATTGAATCATGGCTAAAAAAATAAAAGGGAAAAAATGAATTTTACACAATCATTATTAAAACATATTGATAAACTTGTTGGATCGTTAAGATCAGATGAACAATTACAAGAAAT
>JBDNBT010000019.1:0-15460 GCA_039767755.1 Sulfurovum sp. | reverse complement strand
GTTAACCCCTTTAAGCTTTTTAAGTATAGATTCATTTTTATATTTTTCTAACATCTTATCCCAAAGAATAATTCTACTTTCAGCTCTTGTTCCGTACATAGCTTTCACGCTTATAATATTGTTTAATTCAATATGTTTAGGCAGATAGCTAATTGAAAACAATGGATAGATTATAATTAACATTAGAAAAAAGATATATTTCTTATAGCTTCTCATTAATTTGACTTCTTAATATTTAGGGTATTAGTTTTAAATTGTATCTAAAATTTTTAATTTTATAATGGAGATTGTAACTTTTATTTTATAAATTAGAAATAAAAAGTAATAAAACTTTTTATTTCTTTTTTAAATAATTATTTTAGTAAGTTTTTAATTTGATCTTCTGTTGAAGTTTCCGAGTTGTATTTAACAGCAATTATATTTTCAGTGTTGTTAACATACCATTCTTCAACTAATTCATTGTGAAGGTTTTCTGTATTTTCTAATTTGTATTCATCTAATGGTAAGTATGCAAATTTCATTTTTGCTGGATTTGGCATTTTAGCAATTAAAACAACCCATACAACACAAATAATAGCAATAGCAATAACGATAGAGCTTAAAGTAGCACTTTGGAAGAATATACCACCAACAACACCACCAACAAATGTACCTAAGTAACCAGCTGAGTTAAAGATACCTAAAACTAAACCTCTTTGGTGTACTTTTGCAAACTTTGATGCAAGTGATTGCATAATAGGTTCATGCATATTAAATCCTGCAAAGAAAATTGCAACACCAATAATAAATGCAACCGAACTAGATGTTAATCCTAAGATTAAATAAGAAACTCCAAATAAAACAATACCAATGATTAGTATTTCTTTGAATTTCCCTTTTTTCTCAGCCATAACAGCAGCTGGACCCATAGCTAATATACCTAAAATCATAGCAGGTAAGTATACTTGCCATAAATCAGTAATTACCCATTTATAATCTTCTATTAAAACCATAGGAATAATCATAAATGCAAATGTCATTAAACCTTTTTGTAAAAAGTTTGTAATGTTCATTTTAATAAGGTTAGCATTCCCAAGTACTTCATTTAACTTAGCTTTTGCGTTGTATGTATGAGTAATTTTTGGAGGGTTTGGAACTTTTCTAAGTATTACATAAATGGAAACAATTCCTAATACCATAGTTATATAAAACAGTGATTCAATACCAAAGTAACCACCAATAGTAGGACCAGCTAACATCGAAATAGCAAATGCTACTGCAATAGATCCTCCCATTAAAGCCATAGCTTTTGGTCTTTTTTCTTCAGGAACTAAATCACTAATCATAGCAGTAACAACTGCACCTATTGCACCGGCACCTTGTAAAAACCTACCTAATACTAACGTCCAAATATCATTTGATAATGCACAAATTAAAGAACCAATGATAAATAGAATTAAACCTATTACAATTGTTCCTTTTCTTCCTAACTTATCAGAGATTACTCCAAACGGTACTTGAAAAATCATTTGAGTAAGCGCATAACCACCTACTACAACACCAACTAAAGTAGTTGTAGCCCCTTCAAGATTTATAGCATATGCAGATATTACGGGTAAAACTAAAAATAATCCTAAAAACCTCAATGCGATGATTGAGCTTAAGGGTAAAATTGATTTAATCATTTATTATCCTAAACTTAATATAATATGCCTGGATTATATTAAATTTTATTTAATTTAAGGTTAAGTTTAAAGGTTAAAAAATTGAAAATTATATTAGCATCAGGAAATAAAGGAAAAATAAAAGAAATTAAGTCATTACTACCAAATGATGAAGTAATAGCTTTTAAAGAATTGCTAGGTGACATAGAGGTTGATGAAGACAAGGATACCTTTAAAGGTAATGCTATAAAAAAAGCTAGAACCATATATGATATGTTAAAAAATAAGATAAATACAAAAGATTTAGTTGTAATATCTGATGATTCAGGTTTAACAGTTCCTTCTTTAAACAATGAGCCAGGTATTTATTCAGCTAGATATGCTGGAGTTGGTTCAAGTGATATGGAAAATAATCAAAAGTTAATTTCAAATTTGAAAGCAAATAATTTAAAAGAAGCAAAAGCTTTTTATACAGCCTGTATAACTATCATATATGAAGACTATGAATACACTACACATGGATGGATGCATGGAAAAGTTATTGATGAACAAATTGGTGATGGTGGATTTGGTTATGATCCTATGTTTATGGCAAATGGTTATGAAAAAACTTTAGGTGAACTCCCTTATGAAGAAAAAAAGTCTTTTTCCCATAGAACTAAAGCACTAGATTTGGCAAAAAAAGTTTTAGAAGTGATTTTAAAATAAGACAATTTATTTATTTAAAAGTCTTTCTTTTCATATAATTTGATTTGCTTATCTGTTGATTCTACAAAATAGTGAATGAACTCGTCTTTTTTCAAAGCATAGATTTTAAACTCACTATTTTGTAATGATAGTTCTTCATCAAAGTCAAAATTAACACTTATTTCTTTTAAAATACTCATATGGTTTTTAGCTTGTATATAAGTTTTGTATTCACTTAGATTTTTAATTTTAAAAGAATTTATTTGATAGTAGTTAATAAAAACTATTGAAGATATACCTACAATTGTAATTGTTAAAAATAATATAAAACTTTTTTTATAACTATTTTTAATCATATTTGATAATCCAAACTAAATTTTGTTTTTTAGTAGTTAGGTTAATTTCATAATACCTTTTACCTTTAAGAATATTTATAGTTAAAACGTCATTTAACAAAACAGAATTTTCATATAAAAGCTTTTTGTCTAAAACTTTTAGCTTTTTTTCAAGTTCGTAATTATTTTTTTGTAAAAATATTTTAGTACTTAGTAAATCTAAGTTTCTAGTTTCTTTATTCAAAGTACTTTGATTAAATATTACTAGGTCTTTTAAATAATAAATACTAGCTATGAAAATAATAGTTGAAATTAAAGTGGTAAAAATAACTTCTAATAAAGAAAAACTATTTTTCATTTAGTATGAACTTTTCAAGTTTAATATTTTGGTCTTTATATAGATAATGTTGAACTTTTACTTGTATATTTTGCGTTTTATCAAGTTTAACTTGTAAAAATTTTGTAGATTCTTCAACGTTACTATAATCATCTTTATTGAAATTATTTTCTGATGCATTTAATTCTATATAAAGTTCATCTAAACTTTTATTTTGGGAATATAAATCCCCAAAATTTACTAGCATTAATGAAAGTACAAAAATACTTAGTAAGGTCTCTAAGAGTGTAAAACTATTTTTTACCAAGCTCACACGCTTTGTTATATGCAGAATTGATAGCTTGTATCATAGCATTTCTAGTTCCATTTTCCTCTAAAGCTTCAATTCCAGCAGCTGTAGTACCTCCAGGGCTCATTACAGAATCTTTTATTAGTGCTGGGTGTTGCTTCTTTAAAAGTTTTGCTACACCACCAAATGTACCTTGAACTAATTTAGCTGTTGTAGCTCTATCAAGTCCAGCTTTAACTCCACCATCTGTCATAGCTTCTGCTATTAAAGCTAAAAATGCTGGTCCTGAACCTGCAACTGCAGTTGCTATATCTAGTTGGTTCTCAGTATCTACCCATACAACTTCACCAATATTTGAGAATATATCTTTAGCTTCAATTTCTAAATCTTTATCACCTGTTAATGTTGTCATAGAAGAAGAATATGAAGCTGCAACATTTGGCATAGATCTTATATAACTTTTTGATTGAATTTGATTTTTTATAGTATCTATAGTTGTACCTGCTAAAACTGAATAAACTGAATTAGCTTTTCCTTCAAGTCTTGCTGAAACACTTTCTAAGGAATACGGTTTTACACATAAAATTATATTTTTACCTTCAATGTTTTCATTGTCAGTTAATTCTTTTATAGTTACTCCAGAGATACTATTTTGTACTGATTTTAAGTTGTTTAAATTTCTTCCTAAAATTTCTACTTCATAGTTTTTTACTAAACCTTTTGCTAAAGCTTGAGCCATTACACCATTCCCAATTAGTGTTAATTTCATACTTGATACCTTTTTTGATTTATTATAACTAATATTTCCTAAGCTATTATTGGTTAAAATCAATACTTTAAAATGAAAAGGAATTTATACATGTTCAAAATTGAAAAATTAAAACTTTTAGCTGTAGCTTCAGTGTCTATTTTTTTATTCTCAGCTTGTTCTAGTAAGAATACAAAAGTCCAAGAATACAACAAACCAGCTCTTTATTGGTATCAACAAATGCTAGATGAAATATCAATGGCTGATTTAGAAGCAGCTGATGATACTTATATTTCATTAGAAAGTGAGCATAGAAACTCTCCCCTTTTACCAACAGCAACTCTTATTTTAGTTAATGCACATATGGATGAAGAGGAATATGAATTAGCAAACTTTTATTTAGATGAGTACATTAAAAGATATGGTATGAGTAAAAATATTGAGTATGTAAGATATTTAAAGATTAAAGCAAACTTTTTAGGTTTAAATTATGCCTTAAGAGATCAAAAATTAATTGAAGACACTATTATTCAAATATCTGATTTTAAAGTAAAATATCCAAAGTCTTCATATATGCCATTAGTTGATACAATAAATGCAAGATTATTTATGGCAAAAGCGAGTATTGATAAAAGTATTGCAGATTTGTATAGAAAAAAAGGCAAAGAGAAAGCAGCTGAAATTTATGAGCAAAGAGTTAAGGAAAGCTGGGTAAACCCTAGTGAAATTAACCCTGTAGAAGTACCTTTTTATAGAGAAATTTTTGAATAAATATTATAAGATTTAGGAGATATAAATCCATGGAATTAGAAAACTACGGGAATTTCCCGCAAGATATACCATTAATTATAGAAGATGAAGTATTTTTATACCCGTTTATGATTGCCCCACTTTTTTTAGAAAATTCACAAAATTTAGAGGCAGTTGAAAAAGCAATAAATGATAACCAATTAGTAATGGTAACAGTATCTAAAAATGGTAAAGAGAATACAAGAGATGATGATTCTTTTTATAATGTAGGTGTTGTAGGTAACATTATGAGAAAAGTTGCACTACCAGATGGAAAAATTAAAGTACTTTTCCAAGGTTTAGCAAAAGGTAGAATTACACAATTTGATGTAAATAATCCCTTGACTATTACTGCTGATTTACTAAGTGTAAAAGAACATAATGAAGAAAATGTAAGTTCAATTATAAATATTTTAATCGATCAAGTTAAAAGATTATCTAGATTAAATAGTAAATTTCCAACTGATTTGATAAAAACTCTTGAAGAGAATGATGACGCAACTAGAATTGCTGATTTAATTTCATCTGTTTTAAAATTAAAGAAAGACAAAGCATATGAGTTATTTGCTCAAGAAGATATTGAAAAAAGATTATTCTCTATTGTTGAAGTAATTAAAAAAGAAATTGAAGCTTTAAGAGTTCAAAAAGAAATAGCAGCAAAAGTTAATTCAAAAATTGAAAAGACTCATAAAGATTACTATTTAAAAGAACAAATAAAAGCCATACAAAAAGAATTAGGTACTGATAATCAAAAAGATAAAGAGATTAAACAGTATAAAAAAAGATTAAAACAAATTAAAGCTCATATTCCAAAAGATGGTTATAAAGAAGTAAAAAAACAAATTGAAAAACTTTCAAGAATGCATCAAGATTCACCAGATGTAGCTTTACTTCAAACTTATATAGAACAAGTTTTAGACATTCCATTTGGAGAGTATGCAAATGAAAAAATATCTGTAAATGCAGTTGAAGAACAGTTAAATAAAGATCATTACTCTCTGGAAAAAGCAAAAGAAAGAATCTTAGAATATTTTGCAGTAAAAGAGCTTTTAGAGCAAAGAAAAATTGAAAACTTAAAAACAAAAGGTACTGTTTTATGTTTTGTAGGACCTCCAGGTGTTGGTAAAACATCATTGGCTAACTCTATTTCAAAAGCTTTACAAAGACCACTTGTTAGAGTGGCTTTAGGTGGAATGGAAGATGTAAATGAACTAAGAGGACACAGAAGAACTTATGTAGGAGCTATGCCTGGTAGATTAGTAAAAGGTTTAACAGATGCAAAAACAATGAATCCTGTTATGGTTTTAGATGAAATTGATAAATTAGGTGCAAACCATAGGGGAGATCCAACTGCTGTTATGCTTGAAGTATTAGATCCTGAACAAAATCATGAATTCAGAGATTTATATTTAAATTTCCCAATTGATTTATCTCAAGTAATATTTGTATCAACTGCAAATGATGCTAGAAGAATCCCTCCTGCTCTTAGAGATAGAATGGAATTTATTGAGATTTCATCATATACTCCAAATGAAAAATATCACATTTCTAAAGATTATTTAATCCCTCAAGAATTAGAGAAACATGGGTTAAAAAAATCAGAAGTAAATTTAAGTAGAGCTACTATTGAAACAATAATTGGAAAATACACAAGAGAAGCTGGGGTTAGAAACCTAAGAAGAGTTTTTGCTAAATTATTTAGAAAAGCTGCTAAAAAAATTGTTTCGAAAGAAAGTGAAAAAGTTTCAGTAACTGGAAAGAATTTAAAATTGTTTTTAGATAATCCAATTTTTGAAATTGATCCTGCTGAAAAAACATCAAGTGTCGGTATTGCCAACGGTTTAGCATGGACTTCTGTTGGTGGAGATGTATTAAAAATTGAAGCTATTAAGTTAAAAGGTAAGGGAACTTTACAAATTACTGGTAACTTAGGTGAGGTTATGAAAGAGTCTTCAAGAATTTCATACTCAGTAGTTAAAACTTTAATAGATAGTTCTAAATTAAAAATAGATGATAAATTAGTACCTAAAACTCAAAAAGAAGAAACAGATAAAACAAAAGTTGAAGCAAGTGAAGTTTATAAAAGACATGATATTCATTTACATATTCCAGAAGGTGCGACACCTAAAGATGGACCAAGTGCTGGTATTACAATGGCATTAACTCTAGCATCTATTTTAAGTGACAGAAAAATCAAATCAGATGTTGCTATGACAGGTGAACTTACTTTATTAGGTAAGGTCTTGCCTATTGGAGGATTAAAAGAAAAATTAATCGCAGCATTCAAAGCAAAAATGAAGAAAGCTTTAATTCCAAGAAAAAACTTCAACAGAGATTTAGATGATATTCCTGATGAGGTTAAAAAGTCTATGGAAATAGTTCCTGTTGATACAATCGATGATGTATTAAAAGAGGCTCTTTTATAACTAGTATCAAAATTATAGAAGTCAAGGTTAAATAATAATAAATTCTTTACTTTGATTTCTATATTTAATACTAGCATAATATTTAAATTAGAAAATATAAGGTATAGAACATTATGCTTCAAAATAGACTAACATTGAGTGCAACAAATATTTTAGTTATTGTGACTATAATAGCTTACTTAGTTCAAAATATACTTCAAAATGGCGATTTATTATTTGGTTTAAATATGTATTTTCTAGTGTATGATTACTGGTGGCAACCAATAAGTACTATGTTCGCTCATGGTGGATTTATGCATCTTGTTATGAATATGTTTATACTATTTCAGTTTGGTAATATGGTAGAACAATATAGAGGTTCAAAGGCTCTTATATTACTTTATTTTACTACAGGAATTATTACTTCACTAATATCATTTGGGTACATTTATTTATTTGATAACTATACAAACTTAGTTGGTGCTTCTGGAGCTATATGTGCTATATTAGGATTTGTTGCTTATCATGATAAATACCAAAGAAATGGTATTTTCATGTGGATAGGTCTTATTAGTTTTGTACCACTTTTTATAGGTTTACCGATTGCATGGTATGCTCATCTAATAGGTCTTATTGTGGGATATGTTTATGCATTAATCAAAGGGTAAAACCATAGTAAATATGGCTTTATCTTCTTTATTAGTTACATTAATTTGTCCTTTGAAGTGTTCTTCAATAATTTGTTTACATAAATATAATCCAATACCAGAACCACCATTTTTATGTTTAGTAGTAATGTATTCTTCAAATAATCTGTTAGGTAATAATTCATTTGGAATACCACCACCATTATCTTCAATCTTTAATACAATGTTTCCATTATCTTTGAAACAAGAAACTTTTATTTCTTTGTTAAGTAATTCTTGCTTTTCAAAATTATCTAATGAATTATTCAATATATTTAGAATAACTTGTAAAAATTCACCTTCATATCCTAGGATCTTATAGTTATCTTCAAAATTTAAGTCTAATTTTGTTTTTGTTTTAGAAAATCTAAATTTCAATAATGTATTAATTTTTTCAAATGCGTCTTTTATTGAAAATTCTTTTTTAATTTTATTAGGGTCTAAATATGATTTGAAGTCTTGAAGTGTATTATCCATATAAACAATAGTTTCAAATATAGAGTCTATTTGCTTGTTAATCTCATTCTTGTCACAAATACCAGCATTATAATATACCTGTATAGCACTAACGTTGATACTAATTAAATTTAATGGTTGTTTCCATTGGTGTATAATATTATTAAACATATTTCCTAATTCTGCTAGTTGTGATTGTTCTATAATTAATTTTTCTTTTTCTTTATTTTTCTTTATTTCTATTACTATGGTATTTAACATATCATTGAAATCTTCAGATAGTTTTGCTATTTCACTTGATCCAATACGAGTAAGTTGTGCATTTTCTTTATAGGATTTTACTGACTTTATTTGTTTATTAAACTGATCAAGTGGTCCAAATATTAAATGATTCAATACTAAATAAATTACAATTAATAGAGTTATTAAAATAAGAATCAAAATAAAAAATACTTCTACTTTGTTAATAGTAGTTAGTTCATTTGAGTCTATTATAGTTAAGCTGTACCAATCTATTTGAGGCAGGTATGTAATCCCTACAAGTTTCTTAGTATCATTTTTATTAACCCAAATAAGTTCAACATCTTCAATATCTGAATCTTTTAATTTGTTCATAGCACTTTTGATGTTTAGTATGTCATTATTATCTTCAAAGTAAAAGTCAATTTTCTTTTTTTGATTTTCTTCTTTTGTAAAACTTGCATAATCAACTTGAGAACTCTCTTGAGCTAACTGAATAGACAAATCTTCTTTTATAAAGTAGTTTTTAACATTTGTATTATCACTTTCAAGATTATCTTTGATAAAAGAATCAAAGTTAAAACCTGTACCAACTACACCTAGAACTTCTTGGTTATCATCTCTAATAAGAACATTTAGCCAGATATTTGTTACATTTAGATTTATATCTTTATCAACATTTATATTAAAGTCTTTGTTTTCTTTAATACTTGTAAAAAACCATTTATCACTTTTTTTATTTTTATCAAGTGTATAAATTAATGGGTTTTCTTTGTATTCATTTTCTCTATTGTTGTAATAATAGTGTTGACTATTTTTTAAAGCTAAAAAATAATTCTTATTTTTGAAGTTCTCTCTATATTCCTCTAGAGTATTTATAGCTTTCTCTATATTTACTGGATCAAAATCATCTTGAGCAAAATTTATGATATCAATATCTTTTTTTAGCTTATTTACTTTAGTTAATTCACTAATAATTGGATTTAGAGTTTTGTATCTATCAAAAGCTAAATGTTTATTTATATATTTAACTGCCCAACCTTCGTCTATTTTTTGTGTTAAATAATTAGAAAAAGTCCAGAAAAATGCAGTAATTACCAAAAAAATAATAAACATTATAATTATAGTTTTATTAATTAATTTGAGATTGTCAAATTTAAACATAAAGAATCCTAAAGCTATTTGTGTAAGAGTATTATTTTATCTTTTTTATTATTAAAAAGTAAAAAAAAATATTTTTAAAGCCCTTGAATCTTCTATATATTCTATCAACTGCTAATTTACAAAGAATGTAACTACACTCATTACTACTAACACAAGAGCTAAAGTTAAAAATATGTCTTTGAGGGTTACTGTTGGATTTAAAATTCCACAATATGGGCATTGTCTTTTTTTGGGTGGTATATCTCTTTTACAATTTTTACAGGGTACAAATTTACTCAATTTTGAATTCCTTATATAAAGCTATATTTTTATAATGATACTTAACCTTCACTTTATAAATATTTCAAATTGACATAAATTAAAACAAATATAATAAAATCATATAAAATACACCTATGTTTATGCACTTAGATTTAGATTGCTTTTTTGTTTCAGCACATAGAACCCTTGATAAAAGTTTAGAAGGAATTCCAGTTGCCGTTGGAGGACGAAGTAACTTAAGTATTTTCTCAAATGAGAAAAAAAGTAGAAATATATCTTCAAACAATGGAGCCTTTGTTGGAAATATACTAACAAATGAAGCTAATAGAAGTTTTGAGAACTATTTTACTAATGGAGATGGAATAGTTAGAGGAATAGTAACTACCTCATCATATGAAGCAAGAGATTATGGGGTTAAAACAGCCATGAGAGTTAGTGAAGCTTTGTCTTTATGTCCCACTTTAAAAGTATTGCCACCAAACTATCCTTTATATCATGAATTATCTCATAAGTTAAAATTACTTTTACAAAAAGAAATACCCCTAATTGAACAATTTTCAATTGATGAATTTTTTGCTGATTTAAGAGGATACAAAACAGAGGAAGAAGCTTTAGAGTTTGCTTTTTATTTAAAACAAAAAATAAGTGATGAGTTAGATTTACCTATTTCAATTGGAGTATCTTATACAAAGTATTTATCAAAACTCCTAACAGAATACGCAAAACCTCACAATGTTAAGTTTGTAAAAAAAGAAAATTTAAAAGAGTTTATAAAAAATATTAGTATTGATGATTTTCCAGGTATTGGAAAGGGTTTTAGTTTAAGATTAAAGAAAAATGGTATTAGAAAATTAGGACAAGTTCATGATAATAAAGAACTTTTTTATAGTTGGAAAAAACCTGGTATAGACTTATATAATAGAATTTGTGGTGAAAATGATTATGAGCTTAGGGTTGAAACAGAAAAAAAATCCATTGGTATAAGTAGAACCTTTGATACTGTATATAATAGAGAAGAAGTTAAAAGAAGAATATCCATATTATGTAGGTATTTAACCTTTTTAGTTGAAAAAGAGAAGTTTAATCCCCAATCATTTTATATGAAATTTAAATATGAATCAAGTATTAAAGTTAAAAATACCATTAGGTTAAATGCTGTGTTTAATGAATTTGATTTTAGAAAAAAGATGATTGAGATGTTTGATAGTTTAGATACCCATAAGAGTCATGGAATTATTTTTTTGAATTTAAGTGTATATAATTTTACTGAAAAAAACTCTCACATGAATAATCTTTTTACTATGGAAGATGACCAAAAAAAAAGAGACCTTTCTATACAAATTCAAAAGCTAAGAAATAAATACGGAATTGATATCTTAAAAAGTGCTAGTGAAATGCAAGATACACTTCCCAAAAAGTGATGACTATACTAAATCATCTTTTTTTAGGTGTAAAGTTTGCGTTGGATATGCAAATTCACAGTTGTTTTTTTCAACTAACTGAGATATTTTTATCATCACGTCTTCTTTTGTTTTTAGCCATTCTTCCCAATCAGGATTTTTTGAAAAACAGTAAATAAGTATGTTGATAGATGAACCCGCATATTCATCTATATAAACCAATAATGTTTTTTTAACTCCCTTTAAATCTTCCTGCTTAATAACATCAAATTTTATTTTTTCATTTAGTATTACATTCTCTGTATTTGCTATTTGTTCATGCTTTACAAGCATTTCATGAATATCATTTTTTAAATTAACAATGTCTTCCATTTTACTCTCATATGTAATGCCTATACTCATTTTAATTCTTCTACCAACTATTCTTTTAGACCAGTTCATAATATGTGAATTTGCTATTTCTGAGTTTGGAACAGTAATTAGGGCATTATCAAAGGTTCTAACTCTAGTTGTTCTCATCCTTATATCTACAACTGTACCTTCAAACTTATCTGTTTTTATCCAATCACCTTGTGAAAAAGAGTTGTCAGTCATGATATTTAATGAAGCAAAGAAGTTTGCTAAAGTATCTTTTGAAGCTAGTGCTATGGCGATACCACCAACCCCAAGTGAAGCTGCTATTGCTTTTATATCAATTCCTAATTGAGAAAATAAGAATAAAACTACTACTAATATTAGTATAATTTTAAATATTCTTAAAATAAATACAATCATCTCTTTTCTAACATTTGGATATTTTTCTAAAAGGTTTTTAGCATAAATTGCTATTGCATTATCTGTTATTTTATAGAATATCCATGTTAATACAGCCATATAAATAGTATTGATCCATGGAGTTAATTGTGATATTAGTATTGCATCATCTACTAAAATAAGTATTGAAAGCTGTATAGCTAAGGTATATAAAATAAATTTCAGTGGTGTATAAAATGCTTCTTTAATAAGATTATCAAAATCGTACTTATTTTTGTCAATTATTTTAGCTACGACTTTTGATAAATAATTTATGAAAATAGAGATAATCTTAGTATTAATTAGTCTAAAAAATAAAAGAATAAATACTACAACTAAAAACTCACCAATTGTGATGTTTAAATAATGGTCAGTTACTTTAGATACAGGCTTAACATAGCTTTGTGAATCAACTATTTTTATAATATTTTGTAGATTAAATTCTTCTATAAAAAAGTTTGATTTTCTAAAAATATCTATGTTGTTTAAAAGATAGTTTAGAGTAAATGTTTGTTTGTTAATTAAAGTGTATAATTCTGTATAATTTTCATTAAAATCATTAATTATTTTTGAGTTAATATCCTTGTTTTCCTTATAAATCTTAGCGTATCTATTTAAATTAATTAAGTTTAAAGCTTCAATGTTCATTTTAATGATATTTTCAAAGTGACTTTTATTTTTATAATCTACTATTGAATCTGATATTTCATTTAAAGTAAGCTCAAATTCTTTAGTAACATCTAAGATTAGAATTTCTAATTCATCCCTATATGAGGCTAGATTATTTCCTTGCTTTTTGTTTATTGATACTTTTGATTGCAATAAATTTATATCTTTGTTTATTTGCTCAAAATTGATACTATTCTTTAAATAGTAGTCATTTGAAATATTTGTTAATACTTCTTTTGCATATAAATTATTTTGCTTTAATTGTTCTTCTATAGTTGAAGTATTGTTTTTATTATCATCTGCAAAAATTGAATTTAAAAAGATAGTCAATATCAAAAGAAATTTAATCATAAAATAAGCCTTTAAATTTTTTGTAATAATAGCTAATAATTATTTAGAGTAGGGTTTGTGATATAACAATATTTATGTATAATCTATTTAATTAAGCATAAAGGAATATTTATGAATATTGTAATTGTGGGTGGAGGAATTTGTGCTGTATATACTGCAAACAAATTACTTAGAAAAAATAAAGATTGCAATGTAATAATTCTTTCCAATGGAAAAAATCAACAGGACCCAAAACTGAGAGTGGTAAGTTGATATCTTCTAGTAATTCATATAAGAATGGAGTTTCGATTATAAATAAAGAGTTACGCTTCTTTAAAAATTATAGAACTAATATCTTTTAAAAGTTTTATAATAAATTTATTTGATTAGTTAATATCTTCTTTTTTATCAATTTAATCCAAAAGAGGGAATTTAAAAGTACATATTTTATTATGTTAATATACACATTCTCTCTATGCTTGTTTACAATTTAATAACTAACAAATATAAAAAAGATAAACTTATAAAATAAATTATGTTAGTTTATATAATATTTTAAATTTTCTTATTATACAAAAGGTATTCCATGTCTAAAACAAAAATTTTCCCTATAAGCCGAAATAGTAAGCTTGCAATCATACTTCCAATTATTTTCTTTTTAATTGTTCTTTCCTTACTAATGTTTCTTTCTCATTCAGTAGGCTTTACAGTTTATTTTGATTATAAAGAGACAATATTTACTGAAAATCGTTTTTATACAGAGGAAGCAGATGGTGCATTTAGTCATATGGGTGTATATGTTTTTTTTCTAAGTGTATTGTTTACATGGAGATTTAGTCGTTTTCTGACTACTGGAAATTTTAATGGAAATCTGACATTTACTGAGAGTACAGTGTTTAAATATTTGTTAATATGGTAAACAATTAGTACACCTTTAAATACTCTCATTACAAGTTATTTTGTTAATAATAATATGAATGCTACTTTAGAGTCTTTTATAAATATTGCAATAGTTATACTTGTGTTTTAAACGAGTTGATAAATTGTTAACCGAAGATGATGCTAGAACAAGAGAAAAAAATGAAAATTGACACAAATAATATTTACAAATTAATGGATTGGTTATTTATAGAATTTTTTAATGTAAGAAGTTTTTCTTGTTAGGTGCAATAATTGGTGATATTTGTGGTTCATACTATGAAGATTCACCTGTAGAAGATTATAATTTTGAATTATTGAGAGATATTTCAAATTATACTGATGATAGTATATTAACGATAGCAACTGTATATTCTATTTTAAATAATGAGTCTTATACTAAAATTTACAAGTTATTAGCAAAAATAGATATACACAGAGGCTTTGGAAATAATTTTATTAATTGGGTTGAATCTGACAATAATAAACCATATTATAGCTATGGGAATGGTAGTGCTATGAGAGTTTCTCCGGTTGGGTATATTTATAATACAGTAGAGGAAACACTTATTGAAGCAAAAAAAAGTGCTGAAGTAACACATAATCATCCTGAAGGTATAAAAGGTGCAGAAGCAATAGCATTATGTGTTTTTTTAGCCAGAATTGGTAAAACAAAAGAAGAGATAAAAAAAGAGATCTTAAATCGATATAAATACGATCTAAACAGAACTATTAAGGAAATTAAGCCTTCTTATCAATTTGATGTATCTTGTCAAGGAAGTGTTCCTGAGGCAATTATTTCTTTTTTAGAATCAAACGATTATGAAAGTTCTGTTAGAAATGCAATTTATTTAGGTGGAGATTCAGATACCCTTGCTTGTATGTCAGGATCTATTGCTGAAGCCTACTATAAAGAAATACCAAAGCCTTATTTTATAAAAGTATTAAGTATAATGCCCCCAAATTATGCAGAAATAATTAATCAATTCTATTTAAAATATGGATTAGAGACAAAATTTATTTAGATTAAACATATGAATAAATAGGTGAAAATTTTATTTTTTAGAATTTAAAAGATTTTTATATAAGTTTAATAAGCATACTAGCTTATAAATCTGA
This sequence comes from Sulfurovum sp., assembly GCA_039767755.1. GTDB lineage: Bacteria > Campylobacterota > Campylobacteria > Campylobacterales > Arcobacteraceae > JALRJW01. Next base: position 192 of record JBDNBT010000019.1, on the reverse strand, counting down.
ATTTAACAGCAACTAGGACACCATAACGGACACCTATAAATTTGTTTTTTCTAAGTGAATTGTATATAAGGGATTTTCTTTGGTGCGAATGGAGGGATTTGAACCCTCACACCAATACTGGCACCAGCCCCTCAAGCTGGCGTGTCTACCGTTCCACCACATTCGCATTATTAAAAATAAAAAAAGGCCAAG
>JBDNBT010000018.1:0-6716 GCA_039767755.1 Sulfurovum sp. | reverse complement strand
GATAAAAAATTTCTAATTCCTTGTGTTAAACTATTAAAAGAAAAATTAGAATACGACATGCTAATGGAATTATCAGCAATTGATTATTTAGCTTCAAAAGATGGATTTGAAGTATTTTATGAGTTCTTGTCTTTATCAAAACATAAAAGAATTAGAATCAAATGTTTCATACAAAAAGATGAAAAAATCGAATCTTTAACTCCATATTTCAAATCAGCAAACTGGTCTGAAAGAGAAATGTATGATATGTTAGGTGTGAAAATTACAGGACACCATAACTTAAAAAGAATTATTATGCCTGATGATTGGTATGACCATCCATTAAGAAAAACTTACCCATTACAAGGTGATGAAGCAGCTTCTTGGTATGAAGTTGACAAAATTTTTGGTAAAGAAAATAGAGATGTTATAGGGCCTGAGCAAAGAGACCCTGCTGCTATTGATAGATATGACACAACAAGGTTTGCAAGACTTGGTCATGAGGTTCCATTTGGAATGGATGTAACTCAGTTTGAGCCTGAAACTCCAATTTCTTATGAAGAAGAAACTGGTAATACTTTAGTTAAAAAATTAAAACCAGAAGAATCTGTAGTTTTAAGAAGAAGAAAGTAGAAGAATATGCAACAACCAAATAGATTAAAACCATTTTTTGAGAATATAAACTTCGAAAGAGAAGATAATACAATGACTGTAAACTTTGGGCCACAACACCCATCTGCTCACGGTCAATTAAGATTAGTATTAGAATTACAAGGTGAAGAAGTAGTTAGGTCAAGACCAATGATTGGATATCTTCATAGGGGTATGGAGAAAATGGCTGAAAATATGATTTATAATGAATTCTTACCAACTACAGATAGAATGGATTATATTGCAGCTACTTCAAATAACTATGGATATGCACTTGCAATTGAGCAACTATTAGGAATAGAAGCTCCAAGACGTGCTGAGATTATAAGAACTATGCTTTTAGAATTAAATAGAATTACTTCTCACTTATTCTGGTTAGCTACACATGCACTTGATGTAGGTGCTATGTCTATATTCTTATACTGTTTTAGAGAAAGAGAATACGCAATGGACTTAATTGAAGCCTATTGTGGTGCTAGACTTACTCATAGTGCAGTTAGAATTGGTGGAGTTCCTTTAGACTTGCCACGTGATTGGTGTGGAGATTTACTTAGTTATTTAGAAGTATTAGAAGAACAAATTTTAGTATATGAAGGTCTTTTAACAGAAAATAGAATCTGGAAAATGAGACTTGAGAATATTGGAGTTATTAGTCCACAAATGGCTAAAGACTGGGGATGTTCAGGTATTGCTTTAAGAGGTTCTGGTATTAAATGGGACTTAAGAAAAGAGATGCCATATGGATTATATCCTGAATTAGAATTTGACGTACCTGTATCATATACAAATGATTCATACGGTAGATATAAAATATGTATGGAAGAGATGAGAGAATCATCAAAAATCTTAAAACAATTAGTTCCTATGTATTTTGCTTCAAAAATAGAACTAATGGCACATGCACCTAACTACATTTCAGCTCCAAAAGAGCAAATAATGACTCAAAACTACTCTTTAATGCAACACTTCGTTCTTGTAACTCAAGGTATGAGACCACCTGTTGGAGAAGTTTATGTGGCAACTGAATCACCAAAAGGTGAGTTAGGTTTCTATGTAGTAAGTGATGGAAGTCCTTATGCTTATAGATTAAAAATGAGAACACCAAGTTTCCAACATACGGCGATTTTAGAAGAGATCTTAGTTGGATTACAGTTAGCGGATGTTGTTACTATTATTGGTAACTTAAACATTGTATTTGGTGAAATTGATAGATAGTAAAGGGAAGTTAAAATGCAAAGATATGATTTAAGACACTTAAAAAATGACTTCTATGACAAAATGCTAGAAATCATGGATAAAAAAGTTGCACCTAAAGAGATTGCAATTATCATGTTTGAAATTGGTGATTTTGAAAACATTCAAAAAAGTGCCGATGTGATTTATGAAGCTGGATATACTTTAATGAACTCTATTAAGTACAATGAAGTTGACTGGACATTAGTAGTAAAAAAAGAAAAACCTGAACCTAAAGCTGTAGAAGAAACAGCTCAAGAAGAGGGGAAATAAGAAGTGTCTATGGATGTAATAAAAAACAGTGATTTTGTAATAAGCTTTGCTTGTTCTTTTAAAGATGAAAAAGAAAATGAGCTTTTAGAACAAATAAAATCTACAAATTCTAAACTTGTTTTTATGCATCCAATTGATAATAATGAATTAAAATCAGTGTATTCTCAATTTATAAAATATGAAGTGGGAAGTGAAGAGGGAATTTGTGCAATGCTTTTAAATAGCTTTGCAAAAAATACTTCAAGTACTGTAAGTGATTATATGGAAGATTTAGATTTAGGATATATTTCTGCTGAGTCTTCTGCAGGAGAAGAGGAGTTTGAAGAGGCTTTTGAAGTTTATGAAAACTCTACAAACAAAACTTTAATAGTAGGTAGCGATATAAAAAATCATGAAAGATTTGAAAACATCGTAGCCTTACTTTCTCTTGTTAAGAAATATAGTGATTTTAATTTTCTTGTATTAGACAAAGAAATTGAAAATAAGATTAATGAAGTAAATAATGAAAATATTGAAGAAATCAGTGAACTTAGTTCATATGATGGAACAATTTCATATTTTGTTTTAAATGACGTTTATTCAAATGACATAATTGCAAGTCAAAGTTTTTCAAGAATAGCAAAGGTTGAAAACAATGATGAAGTTTATGTATGTTTTGATGATAAAAAATTAAAAAAGATTTTTAGAATTGATGAAAATTTAAGTGGAACTGTAGCAATTACAAATGAAACTTGTGATGGATACAATTTCAAGAAAGTTAAATTATTAAAGGTTAATGCATAATGGGTGATATGATTAATTTAACAATTGATGGCAAATCAATAAGTGCTGTAGAGGGAGAATCTATATTAAATGTTGCTAGAGCAAACAATGTGTTTGTACCAGCGGTATGTTATATAACAAGATGTTCTCCTACATTAGCTTGTAGACTATGTTTAGTTGAAGCTGATGGAAAACAGGTTTATGGTTGTAATACTAAAGTTAAAGATGGTATGGAAATCAGTACAGTTACAGAAAATATAGCTAAAGAAAGAAGAGCTATTATGGAAGTTTACGATGTAAACCATCCATTACAATGTGGTGTATGTGATCAAAGTGGTGAGTGTGAATTACAAAATTATTCTTTATATATGAAAGTTGATTCTCAAAGTTATAGTATCAAAGATATTCATAGACCAACACAACACTGGGGAGTTATGAATTATGACCCTGGTTTATGTATAGTTTGTGAAAGATGTGTAACTGTATGTAAAGATATGGTTGGATCTAACGCACTTTCTACTGTTAAAAGACCTAGTGATAATATTGATAAGTCTTTTAAAGAAGAGATGCCAAAAGATGCCTACGCAATGTGGAACAAATTAAATAAATCTTTAATTGGTTATGACCATGATGCATGTACAAATTGTGGTGAGTGTATAGCTTCATGTCCTACAGGTGCTTTAGTATCTCACGACTTCCAATACACATCAAATGCATGGGAACTTAAAAAAGTACCAGCTGCAAATCCTCATACAAGTGATTGTGCTTTTATGTACTATGAAATCAAGCATGCAGGTATTGAAAACCATGAAGAGATGAAAATCTATAGAGTAACTAATGAGTTCCATTATTCAACTGTAAATGGTGCAGCTAGATTTGGTTATGACTTTGAAAATAAATGTACATCTAAAGATGAAACTGCATTTAAAAAAGCTATTGAAGCATTTAAAGATGCTGATACAATTAAATTTAATTCTTATATTACAAATGAAGAAGCTCTTATTTTACAAAAAATTGCAAATAAAACTGGTGCAAAACTAGTTAATAATGATGCAAAAAAATATCAAGACTTCTTAAATAATTACGCTTCAACATCTGGAAATAGTTTATATACAACTACTCTTTCAGAAATCTTATCTTCAAACTTTGTTATTTCAGTTGGAGGATATTTAAAATCAGATTTACCAAATGCTAGATATTCATTTAATAACTCTGTTCTAATGAACAAAGGAGCAGGTCTTTACTTCCACCCAGTTGCAGACCCTGTTATGGAAAAAATTGGTAAAAAAGGTAAAACAACAGAGTTTATTTACCATAAACCTGGTGTTGAAGAATCAATTTTCTACTTTATTTTATATAAATTTGGAAAAGATTTACCATCTCATATTTCTGAATACATTGAGTCATTAACTGAAAAAAGAACTAAAACTATAACAGAAGTGGTTAAAGAAAAAATCATGGAAATTAAAGTTGATGAAGAAACAGGTGAAGAAAAAGAAGTTCCAAAAACAGTATCTAAAAAAGTTGATAAAGAAGTTGAGTTTGAATACAACTTATTAATTGATGATTTAGGTAAAGATGAAACATTCTTAGAATTAGTTGATTCTATGTTAGCAAAAAAAGATAACTTTAGTTTAATTGTTGGAGAAGATTTAATTAATCATCCAAATGCACAAAATATTGCAAAATTAGTTGGTATAGTTGATAAATATACAGACTTTGATGTAATTATTTTACCAACTCAAACAAATACTTTAGGTGTATCTCAAATTTGTAAATTAGCTGATAAAGAAGTTGGAAACGTAGTTGGATACAACGAAAAAGCTAACTTTGAAATGTCTGCTTTAGGTGATGGTGATTTAGACGCACCTGCACTAAATCAACAAGAAGGTACATTCTTAAATGCTGACAAAAGAGTAATTCCAACTAATGCAGCACTAGCTTATAAAGGTTATACATTAAATGATATAGCCAATGAGATTTTAGATGTAGAAGTTGATTATACAATTGAATATACAAAAGAATTACCAATAGAAAATGGATTTAAAGCTGTAGAATTTGATTCATTACCAAATGAATTTGGTAATGACCAAACAGAAAACAGAGGTTATGTGCTTGAGTCAAAACACCTTATGGCTACAACAAATGTAAACTTACCTGAAAGAGTTGCAATTGAAGCTGCATCTAATGAAACTGTAATTTATAGAGCTAATCCTATAAACCAATACAATGAGTTCACAGCTATTTGTCATGAGTTTAAAGAAAAACTACAAGATGGTATTTTCTTCTCAAAAGCTCATTTTGAAAAATTAGAGTTAGAAAAAGATTCTAAAGTAAAAGTTACTGCAAATGGAACAACTTTAGAATTAAATGCTTATATTGATGTTCAAATTGATGGTGAAATTCCTTATGTATCTACATTTATGAAGAATTCTTCTTCAAAAGAGTTATTTAATACTTACAGATACAACACTGCAACAATAGAAAAGGTGTAATATGGATTTAGCAATTGTTTTAGAAACTATAATTAAAGTAATAGTTGTACTTACAGTATTCTCTGCATTAGCTGGTTTTACAACTTACTTAGAGAGAAAAATCTTAGCATTTATGCAAAGAAGACTTGGACCTACAAATGTTGGTCCATACGGTTTATTACAAATTGCAGCTGATGGTATTAAGTTATTTACAAAAGAAGACTTTATTCCAGCAAATGCAAACAAACCTATATTTATGATAGCTCCAATTATAACAGCAGCAACTGCATTTATTGCAATGTCAGCTGTACCATTTTTACCAGAGTTTGAATTATTTGGTTATACAGTTAGACCAATTATTTCTGATATTAATATTGGTGTATTATTTGTAATGTCTGTAGGGGCAATTGGTTTATATGGACCACTTTTAGGTGGTATGAGTTCTGCAAATAAATGGGCTTTAATTGGTGGAGCAAGAACAACTATTCAACTTTTATCTTATGAAGTTGTTTCAGGACTTGCTTTATTAGCACCAATTATGATGATAGGAAGTTTATCATTAATTGATATTAATAACTATCAAGCAGGTGGAATTGGAAACTGGATTATATGGTATCAACCATTGGCATTTATCTTGTTTTTAATAGCTGGATTTGCTGAAACAAACAGAACGCCATTTGATTTACTTGAGCATGAGGCAGAATTAGTAGCTGGTTATGCTACTGAATATTCAGGTATGAGATGGGGTATGTTCTTTATTGGTGAGTATGCAAACTTATTTACAATTTCTTTTTTAGTGTCTTTAATCTTCTTAGGTGGATTTGAACCATTAGGGTTTATTCCAGGTGGATTAGCGATTATATTAAAAGTAATGTTCTTAATTTTCTTATTCTTATGGACAAGAGCTTCTTGGCCACATATTAGACCGGATCAATTAATGTGGCTTTGTTGGAAAGTTTTAATGCCTTTAGCAGTATTAAATATACTTGTTACTGGTTTTGTAATGATGTTTTAGGAGTTAAGCATGGGATTTAATGAATTTAAAAATAGAAATATTTCAGATGATTATGTAACGGTTCAAGAAGATAATTATCCTAAAACTTCTTGGGAAAGTTTTAAACAAGTAATGTCTAGATCTGTAAAAGGTGAACTTTTTAAAGGATTAGGTATTACATTTGGTGTAATGTGTAAAGCCTTATTTAAAAATGAAATGGCAACTGTGCAATATCCAAAAGAAAAATTACCAATTGGTCCTAGATATAGAGCTGTACATAAGTTACTTAGACTTTTAGAGTCAGGTGAAGATAGATGTATTGGTTGTGGATTATGTGAAAAAATCTGTAT
>JBDNBT010000017.1:0-2773 GCA_039767755.1 Sulfurovum sp. | reverse complement strand
TTCCACATACTCATATATAGCAACGCTTGCAACTTTTGTTTCTCCTGGAATACTTCCACCTACCATTAAAACAACTCCAAACTCACCAACAGTATGGGCAAAGGTAACAATAATTGCTGTTATTAAAGCTGGTTTGATATTTGGTAATGCCACAAAAAAGATAGTTTGAAGTTTTGATTTTCCTGCTATAAAGCTAGCTTCAAGCATGTTTTTATTTAAACTTTCAAAACCACTTTGAAGAGGCTGCACCATAAAAGGAAGTGAATAAAAACAACTAGCTATTACAAGACCTGTAAAATTAAACACTAAACTAATACCAAAAGTTTCTTCAAAAAAAGCTCCAAGTGGTGAATTTTGAGACAATCCCCATAAAATATAAAACCCTATAACAGAAGGAGGTAAAACAATAGGTAAAGCTGTAATAGTTTCAATTAAAGGCTTAACTTTAGATTTTGTTTGAGATAGATACCACGATAATGGTATACAAATTATAAATAATATTAAAGTAGTTATGAACGCCAATTTAAAAGAAATATAAAAAGGCGTTAAATCTAAAGCTGCAAAAGTCTCTAATATGTTTGAAGTCATTATTTTGGTACCAAATATCCAAAGTCATTTAATAATTTTTTAGCTTCAAAAGTTTGCATAAAATCATAAAAAGCTCTAACTTCAACTTTATCCTTTGCTCTTTTAAGGATCACCATTCCTTGGTTTATTGGAGTATATAAACTTGCATCTACAGCAATCCAATTTACTCCTTCTTTAAACTTTTCCATTTTAGAACTATATAAAGAAGACTTAGCAATTAATCCAATATCAGCAGCTGTTATTACATAAGAAACAGTTTGAGAAATTGACTCACCATATACAAACTTTTTTTCTATGCTTTTTAATATCTTAGCTTTGTCTAAAGCTTCAATACTAGCTATTCCATATGGTGCTGTTTTTGGATTTGCAATGGCTATTCTTTTTATATTTTCATCTTTTAAAAGCCCTAAGCCTTTTGTAAAATCTTGCTTTTTCATACTTAAAAGAGCAAGGCTTCCTTGGGCATAAATAATAGGCTTAGTAATAGCTAATTTTTCTTTGTATAAAGTATCAGGGTACTTCATATTTGCACTCATAAATAAATCATAGGGTGCACCACTTTTTATTTGAGCAGTTAACTTTCCACTACTACCTAATGTTACTTTTACATCTGTGTTTGGATTTGTTTTTTTAAATTCTTTTATTAAATCATCAATTGCATAACTAACATTTGCAGCAACTGCAATTTTTATACTATTTGCACTTAAAACACTAAAACTCGAAACCAAAAAAAGTAAAATTAATATTAAATTTTTATACATTTATATTCCTATTAAAATATCATTTGATTTTACGTATGCATATACATTATCACCAATACATAAGTCCATTTCTAAAAATGAATTTTTAGTTATTACAGAAGTAATTTTATCACTCCCAATATCTATATTAACTTGAGCATTTGTATTACTAAATATTATATCTTCTATTACACCTTGAAGTTTATTTCTAGCACTAATTGCAACTGCTGTTTTACTTAATATGACATTTGAAGATTTGAAGATGGCTACTACCTCATCTCCTTCATTTAAATTTAAATCAATTGCACTGTTACTTGATATATTTGAAAAAAGACTGCAATTACTTTTTGCTTTAAATTTTATATTTGTATTAACTTCATCTTTTTGGATTTCTTGGATTATTCCTGTTATTTGATTTCTTGCACTTATTTGCATAGCAAACCTTTTTACGTTATTAAGCATTTCTAAATCAATATGTGCTATTTCATTTAATCTATTTAAAAAACGATTTTGTTCATCTTTTATGATTTCATATGAATGTAAAATCTTTTTTCCATACTCTGTTAAAGAACTTCCACCACCACCTTTTCCACCTGTTTGTCTTATAACAACAGGATTTGAAGAAAGGTTATTCATACTATCTATAGCATCCCAAGCAGCTTTATAGCTAATAGGTACAGCCTTACAAGCCTTACTTAATGAACCGTGTTCATCAATGGCTTTTAAAAGTGTAATTCTTTTTTCTAGTAAAAATGGTTTATCTGAAAGTTCTAAAGTTAAATTAGATGAAATTTTCAATATTAATTCCTTATATACTTAAATATATAAAGAAAATTTTAGCGCTATATACCTTAATATATAATGAAACTAATAATTATTAATTTTATTTACTAAAAGCCACCATACAATGTAATAACTATAGGTATATAAGCAACTGATATTAGTGTACTAAGAAGTACAGCAAAGCTTGTTTTTTCAGGTTTTGCATTTAATAAAACAGCTAAAGTTACTGTGTTTCCAGCTAATGGAACAATGGACATTAAAAACAATACATTATATATATCTTGATTTAAAAGGTTTAAAAATGTTTTATCTACAAATATTAAAGTTAGTACAATAGCAGGCCAAAATATAAATTTCGTAAAATATGCTATTTTTAAATATGCTTTATCTATGTCTTCTTTAAAGTTAAAACCTTTCATTCCCATACCAAGCATCATCATTCCTAAGATTCCATATGCCCATTTTAAGCCTTCAAAATATGGTATTACTAACTCAGGTGTTCTTACTCCATATAGGTTTAAACTTACACCTAAAATAAAAGCATATAAAAGTGGTAATTTCATCACTTTTTTAAATGATTGCATAGCTGTAAAATTACCCTTAGCAGTTACATAAAATCCAGTTGTGTTTTCATAGAAAAGTGATGCCATAGTTGCGAAAAT
>JBDNBT010000016.1:0-5236 GCA_039767755.1 Sulfurovum sp. | reverse complement strand
CATTATCATACGTTTTTCAAAATAAAAACAGCTGTCCAATTGCAAGAAAATTAAGCGTTCATTTAGAACCAATGAGAGCGTACTATAAATATATTATTTCGATTTTTTCTACAAAACTAAACAAAGGTTCCCATTGGATTCCTGAGTTACTAGCTTTTAGTTTAATTCATTCATACAAAAAAGAGTTTGGAAAATCTTTTTCTAATCATCCTTTCTTAGAAAACTTCCAAATAGACGAGATTATAGATGTTTACTTTTCTAAAAATGTACAATTAAAAAAACAGTTAGCAAAAGAAAACAACGAGCCTATTTGGAAAATCCAAACAGTAATTGATGAGATGTACGAAATATCAGAATATATGGTAAAAAAGTATATATCTTACAATTATAAGATAAACTCAAACAGAGTTTCAAAAACAAGAAAAAGAAGAAAGTAAGCTTTCTTCTTTTTTATTTACAGAATGTTAAAGAATTCTTTTTATTTCTATATACAACTTCCTGATCAGAGAACGTTACACTTTCTTCTATTTTCTTGTCAATAACTCCATGATGTGGAGATTTTGAACATACAGGATCCGCTGCATGCATGTCGCCTGTTAGAGCATATGCTTGACAACGACATCCACCAAAATCTTTATCTCGCTCATCACAAGTTCTACAAGGATCTTTCATCCAAGAATCTCCCCTAAAATGATTAAAAGACTCCGAATCATACCATATATGTTTTATTGTATGATTTTTAACATTTGGCCAATCAATTGGCATGTTATTTGCTGTATTACATGGTAATGCTAAACCATCAGGATTAATAGTTAAAAAAGTAGTTCCTAATCCATTCATACAAGCTTTAGGCCTATCAGCAAAATAATCAGGTACTACAAAAAAAGCTTTCATGTCTTTTTTCTTTGATCTATATTTATTAGTTACTTCTTGAGCTTTAGCTAACTGTTCTTTATTTGGTAGTAAAGCGTTAATATTTTCTAGAGCCCAACCATAATATTGTATATTAGCAATTTCTAAATAATCCGCATCTAAAGTTTCATCTGCAAAATCAATAATCTCACCAACTTGATGAATATTCTGTCTAGTTATACATGTATTTACAATTAATTGTAATCCAGCATCTTTAATTTCTTTAGCAATTTTCATTTTTTGAGCAAAAGCACTTTTATTATTCGTAATTAAAGTCATTGTAGTTTCATCATTTGACTGAATGCCTAGTTGAACTGTTTTAAGTCCAGCATCTTTTAATTTATTGATTATACCATCAGGTGCACCAACTCCTGAAGTTATCAAGTTTGTGTAAAATCCTAGTTCAGTAGCTTTTTCAACAATTTCAACAATATCTTTATTTAATAGAGGTTCTCCACCCGAAATACCTAGCTGTACTGCACCTAGTTCTCTAACTTGTTCCATTACTCTGAACCAATCTTCTTTTGTCATTTCATCTTTTGTTTTAGCAAAGTCTAATTGATTATAACAATAAGTACATTCTAAAGGACATTTATGAGTTAATTCTAATAATACCCATAAAGGTGGTTTAATTTCAATCGACATAATTTACCCACTTTCTTTCAATAGCTTCCTTGAAAAATGCTTCAACATCTTTTTCAAGGTCTGTCATACTAAACTTTTTTTCTAATGTTGTAACTATTTGTTTAAAATTTTGTGTTCCATCACATTGGTTCATGATTTCACCAGCACTTTGATTTAATTGGACCATGCCTTCAGGATATAGAAGCACAAAGCAATCTTGTGCTTTTTCAAATTGTAATTGAAAGTGATTATTCACTACAATTAATTTTTCTTTGTTCATTTTCTGTTCCTTCTATATTGAAATATGGAGGTCGCTTTAACTCGTATGCTAAATACAATGCATCACACATTGTCCATAAAATATCTAATTTAAATTGTAAAATTTCACATGCTTTAGTTTGTAATTCAATTGTATTAAATTCATCTAACGTAATTGATAAACCATGTTGTACATCTCTTCTGGCCTCACTCAATCTTTTTTGAAAATATCTCAATCCTTTATCATCTATCCAAGGATAATTATCAGGCCATGTACTTAATCTTTGTTGATGTATTTGAGGTGCAAACATTTCTGTTAAAGATGACATAGCAGCCTCTTTCCAAGGTTTTTGTTTCGCAAAATTAATATAAGCATCAACTGCAAACTTAACAGAAGGTAATACAAACTTATGAGAAATCAAGTCTTCTTTGTTTATACCTACAGCCTCACCCAACTCTAGCCAAGCTTCAATACCTCCATCAACACTATCATGATCTATAATCCTGTCAATCCATTTTCTTCTATCTTCAAGAGGAGGATTATTAGACATAATAGCCGCATCTTTTATAGGAATAGCTGTTTGATAATAAAATCTGTTTGCAACCCATCCCTGAATTTCTTCTTTTGTACATTCACCATTGTACATTCTTATATGAAAGGGATGATGAATATGATACATCTTACCCATAACTCTTAACTTAGCTTCAAATTCTTCTTTATTTAATAATCTATTCATTTTTTCTCCTAACTTATATTTCTATTGACATACCGTCATATGATACTTCAATATCATGTGAAATCAATTCTTTATATTCATCATTACTTTCATCTAATATAGGATTAGTATTATTTATATGAATTAAAATCTTTCTAGGTTTTTTTAATGAATCTAACACTTTTATAAGTCCATCATCTCCACTCAATGGAATATGACCCATATCTGTTCCTAATTTATTTGAAAAATTTCCTTTAATCATTTCGTCATTCGTCCAAAGTGTACCCTCAATTAAAAGAACATCAGCTAGTGCCATTTGTTCAAATACATGATCTTCCATTACCCCTAAACCAGGTAAATAAAATAATCTTTTACCAGTAATTTTATTTACAACAGTGATACCAATGTTATCCCCACTACGTGGTTGATCTCTATACTTTGAATATGGAGGAGCATTTGATATTAGTGAGTGAGCATAAAATTCATAACTAGGCATTACAGGAATTTCAAACTTAGTTACAGAATCAGGTAGTATTTCATGCCAATTTGTACCACCACCATCCCAATGTTTGAGCATTTTCATAGTTGGAAAAGATGTATTTAATTCTTCATTAACTTCTTTAGTACAATATATTTCATGGGGACAACCTTCTCGCAACATCAGTAGTCCTGTAGTATGGTCGATTTGTCCATCATTAAAAACTATAGCTTTTATTTTTGTTTCCCTCTTGCTTGTAGGGTGTAAAAAAGGAGAATTATGTATTTGTTCTAAAATATCAGGAGAAGTATTAAACAATACCCAGTTTTCTCCATCTTCACTGATAGTTATTGAACTTTGAGTTCTTCTCTTAATTGTAGATTTACCTTCTCTATAACCTCTACAATTGTCACAATTACAATTAAACTGAGGTAAACCACCACCAGCTCCTGAACCTAAAACTTGAATTTTCATAAAATTCCTTTTGCTTTTTATTACTAAAACTAATAAATCTTAATAATCTTAATAATAAAAAGCAAGTTAGAAAATCTAACTTGCTTTTAAATTTAAGAAGTTTACATATATTAGTTATGACAAATATACATAGTCACTTCAAATCCGAATCTATTATCTACGAACATTGGTGTTTCCCATTTCATGACTTTCTCCTCCTTTATAAGTTTAATTAATTATACAATATTATTTGTATAATTTAAATACGTGAACAGTACCACCTTGGTTAATGTTTTTTACAAGTTTAGCAACTTCACCACCCCATAAAGGAACAGCTCCACCCCAACCTGAAACAACAGCAACATATTGCTCACCGTTTGTAGTCCATGTAATTGGAGAAGAAACGATACCAGATCCTACATTGAATTTGTATAAAATATCTCCATTTTCATCATCAAATGCTAAGAATTTTCCTTCAGGAGTACCTGTAAATACTAAACCACCAGCAGTAGTTAAAACTCCACCCCATAATGGTGCAGGGTTTTTATAGTTCCATTTTACTTTACCTGTCATAGGATCAATAGCTTTTAAAGAACCAATGTGATCATCAAAAATAGGTTTAATTGTAAATCCAGCACCTAAGTAAGCTGCACCTTTTTTATAAGAAATTGGTTGATTCCAAATATCCATTCCCCACTCATTTGAAGGAACATAGAACATTTCTGTTTTTTTAGAATAAGCCATTGGCATCCAGTTTTTTCCACCTAAGAATGAAGGAACTGCAAATACAGATTTACCTTTACTCTCAGCACCTGGATTACCTGGTCTATTTGCATCATCATAGATTGGTCTACCATTTTTATCAATTCCTTTTGCCCAAGAAATATTTGAAACAAATGGGTTTGCAGTAACGAAATCTCCATTTTCTCTATTTAAAACGTATAAGAAACCATTTCTATCTGCAGTTGCAGCAAGCTTTTTACCATCTTTATTGAATGAAACAAGCTCATTTACACCATCATAATCCCATCCGTCATGCGGAGTTGTTTGGAAATGCCATGCAATTTTACCATTGTTAGGATTGATAGCAAGTCTTGATGATGAATATAAGTTATCACCTGGTCTAGTATGTGAATTCCATGGTGCTGGGTTACCTGTACCAAAGAATAATAAGTCAGTTTCTGGATCATAAGTTCCACCTAACCATGTAGCAGCACCACCAGTTTTCCACATATCACCTGGCCACGTTTTACCAGCTTCACCACCAGTAATTCCATTTTCTTTACCGTTTAAGTATCCCATGTGTCCTTCAACAGTAGGTCTAGTCCAGATAACTGCACCAGTTTTAGCATCTCTAGCTTCAACTTTACCTACGATACCAAATTCACCACCAGCAACACCAGTAATAACCATGTCTTTTACTACAATTGGAGCTGCAGTTATTGAATAACCATCTTTATAATTTGCTATTTTTTTCTTATAAACAACTTTACCAGTCTTTCTATTTAATGCTACTAATTTAGCATCTAATGTACCAAAGATAACTAAATTATCATAAATTGCAGCACCTCTGTTAATAACATCACAACAAGGTAAAATTCCATCAGGTAATTTTGAGTCATACTGCCATAATTCTTCACCAGAAGCTAAATCAATAGCATATATTCTAGAATAAGACGAAGTTACGTACATAACACCATCTTTAATTAATGGTTGAGATTCTTGACCTCTTTGTTTTTCTCCACCAAATGAGAAGTTCCATACAGGAACTAAGTCTTTTACAGTCTCTTTATTT
>JBDNBT010000015.1:0-10910 GCA_039767755.1 Sulfurovum sp. | reverse complement strand
TATCAAGTGCAGTTACAGGTGAAATTCATTACGTAGACTGTGGATACAATGTAATGGGTATGCCAGCTGTTGAGTTTGATGAGAATGGGAAACCAGCCATAGCGTGGAACGGCGAAAAATAGTCAATAAGCATTATATTTTGGCAAACTTCTGCGTTGGAAATAAAAATTTAAAGACTCACTTACTTTAGTAAGCTCCTCTTTAAATTTCTATTCCCGCCTTGAATTTCACTCAAAATAGAATACTTCTAGACTATTTTGTTAGTGAATAATTTGATATTTAATCAAAGTATATACTTATACATTTTGTTTAAATATTATGAGAAAAGATAAAAAAGAGTAGGAAAAAAATGAATATTAATTTTAAAGAATTAGCAAACAAATATCAAACACCTTATTACGTGTATGATTTTGATCATATTACAAAACAATACGAAGAATTAAAGGGTGCATTTAAAGCTAGAAAATCACTAGTAGCATATGCAGTTAAAGCAAACTCAAACTTAAGTGTAATTAAACACTTAGCCCAATTAGGTTCAGGTGCAGATTGTGTAAGTATTGGTGAAGTTAAAAGGGCATTAAAAGTTGGAATTGCTCCATATAAAATCATTTTTTCAGGTGTTGGAAAAACTGATGATGAAATAAGACAAGCTTTAGAGTTAGACATCTTAATGATAAATGTTGAAAGTGATGCTGAGTTAAATAGAGTTGAAGTTATTGCAAAAGATTTAAATAAACAAGCAAGAATTTCTATTAGAGTTAATCCAAATATAGACCCACAAACTCATCCATATATTTCAACAGGATTACATGAAAATAAATTTGGTGTAGATATTGATACAGCAAAAAGAATGTACATTCAATGTAAAAACTCAGATAACTTAGATCCTGTAGGGATTCATTGTCACATAGGTTCTCAATTAACTCAATTAGATCCAATAGTAGAGTCTATTTCAATTGTTGCAGACTTAGTTAGAAACTTAAAAGCTATAAATATTGAATTATCATTTATGGATATTGGTGGTGGATTAGGTATCGTTTATGATGATGAAACACTAATTGATACAAATGAATATGCACAAGCTATTTTAGAAAAGATGTTTGGTTTAGACATCACAGTTGTGTGTGAACCTGGAAGATTTTTAGTTGGAAATAGTGGAACATTTGTTACTAAAGTATTGTATGAAAAAGTAAATGGTTCAAAAAGATTTGTTATTGTTGATGGGGCTATGAATGATTTAATTAGACCTGCTTTATATGATGCATATCATAAAATCGAAGTATTAAATAACTGTGAAGAAAAAAGCGATTGTAACTTAGTTGGTCCTGTTTGTGAAAGTGGAGATTTCTTTGCTAAAAATATCGAATTACCAAAAACTGAACACAATGATTTAGTTGCTATTTATAGTGCTGGTGCATATTGTTTTACAATGGCAAGTAACTATAACACTAGAGGTAAAGTAGCTGAAATTGCTGTAGAAAATGGCGCTGATAGACTAGTTAGAAAAAGAGAAGTTTTTGAAGATTTAATTGCTTTAGAAGAAGACTATTTATAAGAAGGCATAAATATATGGCAAATAAAGAAGACGGATTATTAAAGTTAAGAAATCAACTTGATAGTATTGATGATAACTTATTAACTTTAATAAACGATAGAATGAAAGTTGTTCACCAAGTAGGCGCACTAAAAGCTAAAAGTGGTGGTGCAATTTATAGACCTGAAAGAGAAAAAGCTATTATTGATAGATTAGAAAAAATCAATAATGACAACGATGGTATGCTAAATAGAAGTGCAATAGAAGCTTTATTTTTAGAAATATTTGCAATATCAAGAAATCTTGAGTTACCAGAAAATATAGCTTATTTAGGACCTGAGGGTAGTTTTACTCACCAAGCTGCTGAAGCTAGATTTGGTGCTATGAGTGCATATTTACCAATTCATTCAATTAAAGGTGTGTTTAGAGAAGTTAGTTCAAAAAAAGCGAAATTTGGTGTAGTTCCAATTGAGAATTCATCAAATGGAATAGTAAGTGATACTATTAATTGTTTAAATGAGTATAATCTAAAAATTATTGCTGAAGTTGTATTAGATATTCATCATACATTATCTTCAAATTGTGATAATGTTAAAGATATTAAGAAAATTTATTCAAAAGATATTGCCTTTGAACAATGCAGTAAGTTTTTACTTGATACTGGACTTGATGAAGTAGAACATATACCTGTTGAATCAACTACAAAAGCAGCTAAATATGCGGTAAATGAACAAAATAGTGCAGCTATTTGTCCTCATGTAGGTGCAAAACTTCATAATTTACCAATCTTATTTGAAAATATTGAAGATACAGACAATAATAAAACTAGATTTTTTATTGTAAGTGATTTTGAAAATGCACAAAGTGGAAATGACAAAACTTCTATTTTAGTAAAGTTACCTCATAGACAAGGAGCATTAGTTGATTTTCTAACTGATTTTAATGATGCTGGTATTAATTTAACAAAAATTAAATCACATATTACAGGTGGGAATTCTGTATTCTTTATTGATTTTGATGGCCATAAAGATGATGAAAACGTTAAAAATATCCTACTAAAACACGTAAAAAGTGTTAAAGTATTAGGATCATACGTTAAAGAAATTAACGATATATAATTAGGAAAAGAACAAATGACATTTAATAAAGTATTAGAAAACGTAACAACTTATGAAGCTGGGAAGCCTATAGAGCTTGTAGTTAGGGAGTATGGAGTTGATCAAAAAGATATTGTAAAATTGGCTTCAAATGAAAACCCATATGGTACAAGTCCAAAAGTTACAGCTAAAATTCAAGAATTAGCAGAAAATATGTTTATTTATCCAGATGATTCAATGTATGAATTAAAGGAAAGCTTAGCTAAAAAATTTGATGTCTTAACAGAAAATGTAATAATAGGTTCGGGTAGTGACCAAATTTTAGAGTATTGTGTACATACTAAATGTAATGAAAATTCAAAAATACTTATGGCTAAAACTACATTTGCTATGTATGAGATTTATGGTAAGCAAACTGGTTCAACTATTATTAAAACTGAATCAGACACACATAACTTAGCACAGTTTTCTGCTTTATACAAAGAACATGGTGCTGATGTGATTTTCTTATGTTTACCAAACAATCCATTAGGTGAGTGTTTAAATAAAAAAGATGTATATGATTTCTTAGAGACTATTGATAGTGATACATTAGTTGTAGTTGATGGGGCATATCAAGAGTACGCATCTTTTAAAGATGAAGCTAAAGCTATTAATCCTAAAGATTTAATTACCTCTTTCCCTAATTGTATTTACTTAGGTACATTTTCTAAAGCATATGCTTTAGGTGGTATGAGAGTTGGATATGGAATAGGAAATATTGATATTGTAAAGAATTTATATAAGTTAAGAGCACCGTTTAATATTACTACATTATCACTAGCAGCTGCAATAGAAGCTGTAAACGACGAAGAGTTTGTAAATGAATGTATAGCTAAAAACTTTGAAGAAATGACTAGATATGAAACTTATGCAAAGGCAAAAGGTTTTGATTATATTGAGTCATATACAAATTTCATAACTATAAAATTAGGTGAATCATATTCATCAAAAGAAGTTGCACAAGAATTACTTCAAAGGGGAGTAATTGTAAGGGATTTAACTGGTTATGGTGTTAATGCTATAAGAGTTACAATAGGTACAAACGTTCAAAATACAAAAGTATTTGAAGTTTTAGATGGAGTATTAGAAAAACTAAAATAATATGAAAAAAAATTTAGACGTTAAAAACAAATCATTACAAGAGTTAGAACAATTATCAACTGACATAAGAGAAAGAATCATTGATGTAGTATCAAGAAAAGGTGGTCACTTCTCTTCAACTTTAGGTGCGGTTGAATTAACTATTGGTATGCATAAAGTTTTTGACGCCTATAAAGACCCATTTATTTTTGATGTATCTCACCAATGTTATCCTCACAAGCTTCTTACAGGAAGATGGGAAGAGTTTGAAACTATTAGACAATTTGGTGGATTAAGTGGTTTTACAAAACCTAAAGAAAGTAATGCTGATTATTTTGTAGCAGGACATAGTTCTACATCTATTTCTCTTGCAGTTGGTGCTGCTAAGGCTATTAGGATAAGAGAAGAAAATAGGGTACCAGTGGTTATGATTGGTGATGGCTCTATGACAGCTGGTATGGTATATGAAGCACTAAATGAACTTGGTGATTTAAAGTATCCAGTGGTTATAATATTAAATGATAATGAAATGTCAATTGCTAAACCTATCGGTGCAATTTCTAAATACCTTTCAAAACTTTTAGCTGGTAAATATTATCAAGGTTTTAAAGCGAAAGTTGATAGATTTATAAAAAAGAATATGCCTGAGGGTACAACTTATATAGCTAAAAAAATGGAAGAGGCTTTAAAACTTATTACTCCTGGAATTTTGTTTGAAGAAATGGGTATTGATTATATTGGTCCAATTGATGGACATGATTTAGAAGAGGTTATTGAAACTCTACAAATTGCTAAAAATATGAAAAAACCTGTAATTGTTCATGCTAGAACTGTTAAAGGAAAAGGTTATAAAGTTGCAGAAGGTCAACATGAGCAATGGCATGGAGTTGGTCCTTTTAATGTTGAAGATGGAGCTTTTGTGAAAAAAGAAGCTCCTAAAGCAGCAACTGCAGTATTTGCTGATAGTTTAATTGATTTAGCTACTACTCATGATAATGTGGTTGGTGTAACAGCTGCTATGCCAAGTGGTACAGGTATAAATAAATTAATTGATAAATTTCCTGAAAGATTTTGGGATGTTGCTATTGCTGAGCAACACGCGGTTACTTCAATGGCTGCAATGGCTAAAGAAGGATTTAAACCTTATATTACTATTTATTCTACATTTTTACAAAGAGGTTATGATCAAATAATACATGATGTGTGTTTATTAGGTATGCCTGTTGTATTTGCAATAGATAGAGCTGGAATTGTTGGAAATGATGGAGAGACACATCAAGGAACTTTTGATGTTTCATTTTTAAGATTTTTACCAAACATGATTGTTTTTGCTCCAAGGGACAATGAAACTTTAGACTTAGCATTAAAATTCTCACATACTTTAGACAAACCATGTGCTCTAAGATATCCAAGGGGTGCATTTACACCAAGTAATTTTGAAGCTAAACCTTTTGAATTAGGAAAAGCTCAAATTTTAAAACATGGTTCTAGTAATAAACTTTTAATAGGATATGGAGCCGGTGTTGGAAGAGCTTATTTAACAGAAGCATTGCATGAAGAAGATATTGCTATTTTGGATTTAAGATTTGTTAAACCACTTGATAAAGAAACTTTAAAAGAGTTAGCTACTAAATATGATGATTGGTATGTATTTAGTGATTCTCAAAAACAAGGTGGAGTTGGAAGTGCTATTTTAGAGTTTTTAAATGAAGAAAAAATCTGTATTACACTTACATCATTTGAGTATGAAGATAGTTTCATATTCCATGGTGATACAAAAAAGGTTGAAGAATCACTTGGTCTTTTACCTGAGCAATTAGTTCAAAAAATTTAATTATTTTTATATAAACCCACAAAAATATTCTAAAATATTTTTAATTCTCTTTAATACTTTTAAATATAAACACTCTTAGATAATAACTTTTTTAATTTTATAAATAATATATATAATCTCTATATATTATTTATTCAAGACAATTTTTGTCTTATATTATAAGTAAAAATTATAATAAATTAATAAGTAAAAATTATAAAATTAATTTTCATTTAATAAATATTATCCTATCATTAATATTATCACTAATAAGGAGGATATAATGAAAATTATTTCTAGTATAGCAATAAGTGCTATTTGTGTGACAGGAGTATTTGCATCATTAATGGATGACGCAAAAAATACAGGTTTAGCAGGAATCCCTGAAAGTAAGTATGAACTTTACAAAATTATAGATGATCCAAAAGATCCTATAACTGCAAAAAAAGTTGAACTTGGTAAAAAATTATATTTTGATCCAAGAATGTCAAAATCTGGACTTATTTCATGTAATACGTGTCATAACTTAGGATTAGGTGGAGCTGATGGAGTTGGTGCTGCAATTGGTCATGGATGGACTGCAAACCCACATCACTTAAATTCACCAACTGTATATAACTCTGTGTTTTATAAATCGCAGTTTTGGGATGGTAGAAGTCCACATTTAGCTGATCAAGCCCAAGGTCCTGTACAAGCTGGTCCTGAAATGGCAGCACCTCCTGCTTTAGTTGAAAAAAGAATTAATTCAATTCCTGAGTATGTGGCTGAGTTTAAAAGTACCTACGGAAATGATGTAAAAATTGATTTTGAAAAAATAACTTCAACAATTGCAATTTTTGAAAAAATGTTAATTACACCATCTAAATATGATGATTATATTAATGGCGATGAAAATGCTTTAAATAAAGCTGAAAAAGAAGGATTAAGAACATTTATTGATAAAGGTTGTACATCTTGTCATAACGGTATTGCTTTAGGTGGAACTATGCAACCATTTGAAGTTACAGCTAAATATAAATTTGCTCATATTGGGGACTTTAAAGGTGATAAAAATGGAATGGTGAAAACACCAACATTAAGAAATATCACTGAAACTGCACCATATTATCATAATGGACAAATTTGGTCATTAGCAGAAGCTGTTAAAGAAATGGGTTCTACACAATTAGGTATTACTATTTCTAATGATGATGCAAATAAAATTGTTACATTCTTAAAAACTTTAAAAGGTAAAAAACCTGAGATTATGTATCCTCAATTACCTGAATCAACAATGAACACTCCAAAACCAGAGTTTGATTAAACAAATACATAAAAACTAAACATAAAAAAAAGTTAAGAGTTGTTACTCTTAACTTTTTTTATTTCTTATATGTTTTATTTTATTAGTAAGATAAAATCTTATAACCTTTTTCCATTAACTTTGTTGCAACTTCATTAGGTTTAGCTACACTTACACCATCAATTAAAATTGATTTATCTTTAGAAGCGTTTGGTAAATATAATGGACAAACTTTTACAGATGCACCTTTTTTAATTAAACCTTGTAAAAGCATTTTTGGAGATTTGTTTATAGGCTTCATATTTTGACTTGAAATATTTTTATCAGCTAAATCACCTGCATTTGAACATAATACAATATTAACTTCTTTTTTTAATTTCATAGTATTCATTGCTAAAACCATAGCCATCATTTGAGTTTGAGTATCTTTAGTAGTTAAAATTACGTTTAAACCTTTAGCCATATCAGCTGCATAAACAGAAGTTGAAAGTAATAAACCTGATGCTAGTGTTAAAATAGTTTTTTTCATTTTATATTCCTTAATATATTTATATCTACTTTTAGTAGTAAGTGATAATTATATGGATTATTTACTTAATTTAACATTAGTAATATAAATTAATCTTATGAAAATACTATAAGTATAAATTATAATTTTAACTTATAGGTATGTTTTTAGTTTTTCTGCACACAATCCCATTGCAGTACTTTCATTACCTCTAACTTCTTTAATATAAGGTTTACAAAATCCTTCAACCATAATAGCCCCAGCTTTTCCAAAACATTCACCGCTATTTATGTATTTAGTTATATGAGTTTCATCAAATTCATCAAATATATAAGTAGTACTTGATATATCTATTACTTTTATATGTTTTGATTGATAGATCATACAAGTGATTACAGAAGTTTCACTATTACTTTGAAGTTCTAGCATTCTTTTAGCATCATCTTCATCTTTTGCTTTTCTTAAAAGTTCCCCATTAGAAGTCACTACACTATCTGCAACCAACAAAGGATAATCTTCAATTCCATATTTTTCAAATAATTCATTAAATTTACCTAATGTAGCTTCATAACAAAATGATTTAGGATTTGTAGTTGTAATTGAATCTTCATCAAATGAACCACCATTTTGTATAAAATCAATACCAAAATTCTTTAAAATTAATGCTCTTGTTGGAGAATTTGAACCTAATCTAATCAAATAATTTCCTTTTTACATAAAATAATTAGAATTATACTTTTTTAATATATAATTGCATTTTAAATTAAAGGTCATAGATGCTAACTACTTATAAATATCATATCTTTTTAATGCTAGCTGTACTTTTTTGGTCAGGGAATTTTGTAGTTGGTAGATTTATATCAGGTGTTGTATCCCCTATTGAATTATCGTTTTATAGATGGTTTTTTGTATTAGTAGTATTAATGCCCTATTATTTTATTCATTTTAAAAGATTAAACTTTTATATAAAAAAATATTTTTTTAAAATTCTTTTTTTAGGAGTTTTATCAATAACTTTTTTTAATACTTTTGTATATTTTGGTTTACAAACTACAACAGCAACTAATGCTTTACTTATAAACAGTAGCACACCTATTTTAATTATTTTACTTTCTAGTTTAATATTAAAAAAACATTTAAATAAAATAGAGATTTTAGGTGTAGTTATTTCTACACTTGGAGTTTTATATGTAATTTTAAAAGGTAATTTTACAGAAATACTAAATCTTTCAATTACAAGTGGAGATTTATGGATATTAATAGCTGCTTTTGATTGGGCTTTATATTCTGTATTATTAAAGTTTAAACCACAAGAAATAAAACCCTTTGACTTTTTATTTTTGATTACATTTTTTGGTGTATTTTTCTTAAGTATTTTATTTTATGGAAATGGTTATGAAATCACAAGTGAGGTTTATGAAAATAAAGATCTATTATATACACTTATTTACATTGTGATTTTTCCTTCAATTTTATCTATATATTTTTGGAATACAGGTACTATTGAAATAGGGGCTAATAAAGCTGGTCAATATGCTAATTTAATGCCTATTTTTGGTTCAATAGTAGCTTATTTTTATCTTGATGAAAAAATTTATACATATCATTTCGTAGGATTATTTTTAGTATTATTAGGGATTTATTTAACACAAATTTATAAAAAGAAGAAAAAAAACTAATGGCTGGTATTTTAATATTTTTATCATTTGCTTTAACTATTGTTGCATACTTTTTTAATGATAATTTACTTGTAATAGCAGGTGCTTTAGCATGGCTTGCTTTTATACTTTTATATAAAACACTTACAAATAAAAAAATGATAAATTCTCTATTGCTTTTAAGCCTAGCAGCTTTAACTTTTTCATATATAAAAGAGTTTAGCATAGACCTTACAAAACTAATTAGTGTAAATCAATACTTGCTTACTTTACTTATAGCAGTTGGTTTTTTAAGATTAGTTGCCATACCAAAATTAGAAAATACAAGTGAAGATAAAAACTCAAATTTACCCTTAGGTAAAAGTTCATTTTTAAAAACATATTTTGGAGTTCATCTTTTTGGGTCTGTTATTAATATGTCATCTTTAGTAATAGTAGCCGATAAAATGTATAAAAAAGCACCATTAAGTAAAGCACAAGTGATAACTTTAACAAGGGCATTTTCAAGTGATGCTTATTGGTCACCATTTTTTGTGGCATTTGCAGCTGCTGTTGTTTATGCACCAAACCTAAATACACCACTTGTTATAATAAATGGATTAGTGTTAGCTCTAATTGGTTTTGTGATAACTTTTATTGAATTAAATTTAAGAAAAGATATAGACTTAAATAAATTTAGGGGATACCCAATATCTTTTGATACTATTTATATACCTGTTATTTTAGCTGCACTTGTATTAGTTACCAACTCTATATATAAAGACATAAAAATCATAGTATTAATATCATTGTATTCAGTTTTACTAACTTTAATAGTCTTAGTTATAAAAAATAAATTTCTTGAAGCTATTGAAACTTTTGCAAAACATATATTTATAGAGCTTCCAAAAATGAAATCAGAGTTATCATTATTTATTGTAGCTGGTATGTTTGGTGTATCTGTTAGCTCTATTTTAATTGGATATGATTTTTCTTTGCCCTTTGAAGTTTTTGATTATAAAGTTGCATCTATTTTATTGCTTGGTTTTATTCTTTTATCTTTTATAGGAATTCATCCTATTATTACTATTGCTGTTATTGGGGATTATTTTGCTCAATTTGATCATACACTTTTAGCAGTTACTTTTTTAATGGCTTGGTCTACAACTGTATCAACTTCACCATTTAGTGGTTTAAACCTTACAATTGTAGCAAGATATAAGTACAATGGCTTTGATATATTTAAATCAAATATTCTTTATGCATCCCTTATGTATCTTGTTTGTAGTGCTATTTTAATGCTACTTTACTATAACTTTATCTTATAATTCTAGTAAAATATCATACAAATATCATACTAAGCCATTAGAATTATTTTCTGGTAGGCGCTATCGTGTGTCCTTTCTATATCATATGATTTAGATTTCAATCGCGCCTACCTACTTACGTATTAACTAATAAAAATTCAGATACAATGTTGAAAAATCACAAGAGAAAACATGAACTTACTTTTAATACTTTTAGGAAAAATAACTCCATTATATTTAAACATAGTAGTAGGATATATTGCTGCTAGATATTTAAGACTTAGTAGAGATAAAATAGCATCTTTACTTATTTATATTTTAGGTCCTATTGTTGTATTTTTTGCAACTTTATCTATTGATATAAATTTCCAGTTAGTATTTTTGCCTGTATTTATTTTTGTTTTTGGTTCAAGTTTAGCTTTCTTTGTTTTACATAGATTTAGAAATAAATGGAATGACGCTTCTGTAAATACTTTAGCTTTCACTTGTGGTACTGGAAACACAGGATATTTTGGAATACCTTTAGCAATGATTCTTTTAAGCCCTGAAGCTGCAAATATATATATTTTCGCAACTATGGCATCACTTTTATATGAAAACACAACTGGAT
>JBDNBT010000014.1:0-6534 GCA_039767755.1 Sulfurovum sp. | reverse complement strand
TTTCAACTTTAGCTTCATTACCAATTGATTCAGGTTTAACAGTTGATGATTATAGAGTAGTATTTATTTTTGAAGACGATGCACCACAAAGTGCTGAGACTGTATATTTAAAATTATATGCATTATCTACAGGTAAAGCACCTTTAAGAAGTTTAAACTTAAATGGAGCATTTGGTCAACTACAAAACTGTGCATGGGTTGGAAATCAGCCAATTGAATTAGACTGGTTAAGAGCAAATGAAATTGCATTAAAATTATCTGGAAAATATCCTTCAATTACTAAAGTTGATAAATTCCCTCAATTCTTAGATCATGTTATCCCTGCTGATAATACAAGAATCTTAGATACAAACAAAGTAAGAATGGGTGCTCAATTAGCAGCTGGAACTACTGTTATGCCTGGTGCTGCTTATATTAACTTTAACGCAGGAACTGAAGGTTCTGTTATGGTTGAAGGTAGAATATCTTCAAGTGCTGTTGTTGGTGCTGGTTCTGATGTTGGTGGTGGTGCTTCTATTCTTGGTGTATTATCAGGAACAGATGGAGTTCCAGTATCTATTGGAGATAACACATTATTAGGTGCTAACTCTTGTACAGGTACTGCTATTGGTGACTCTTGTATCTTAGATGCTGGTGTAACTATTTTACCAGGAACTAAAATCACATTAAATGAAAAAGCTGTAGCTGCATTAAAAGAAATTAATCCAGATAAAGAGATTAAAGAATTAATGAGAGGTATGGACTTCTTAGGTGTTAATGGATTTCACTTCAGACAAAACTCAGTAAATGGTCAAATTATAGCTATGAGATCTATTAGAGAAGTTAAATTAAACGCTGACTTACACTAATTTTAAATATATACAAATTAAAAATGGCAATTTATTGCCATTTTTAAAATCCTCCACAAAAAGATTTTTTTATGATTGAACTTATTAATATTTCAAAAGGCTATCCAACTAGTCAACTTTACAATGACCTTAACTTAAGACTTAATCCTGGTAATAAAATAGGATTAGTTGGTAGAAACGGTACAGGTAAATCTACGCTGTTTAAACTTATTTTAGGTGAAGAACAAGCAGATTCAGGTGAGATTAATATTCCAAAGGGATACAAAATAGGTGCTTTAAAGCAGTATTTTAATTTTACTTGTAATAATTTACTTGATGAAACAGCATTAGCTTTAAGTGAAGAAGATAAGTACAATATTTATAAAGCTGAGAAAATCCTATTTGGTTTAGGTTTTAGTGAAGCTGATTTACAAAAAGATCCAAAATCTTTTTCTGGTGGATATCAAATTAGAATAAACCTTGCAAAGCTGTTATTAACAGAGCCTAATATGCTTTTATTAGATGAGCCTACAAACTACCTTGATATTTTGTCTATTAGATGGTTAAAAGCCTTTTTAAAGACTTTTCAAGGTGAAGTTATACTTATTACCCATGATAGGGAATTTATGGATAGTGTGTGTACACATACATTAGGAATTATTAGAAAAGGTGCTTTTATAATTCCTGGTGATACAAAAAAGTTCCATGAGCAATTAGCTGCAAATGAAGAGCATCATGAAAAGCAAAAAATAGCACAAGATAAAAAGATAAAAGAGCTTGAAGATTTTATTGCTAAAAATAAAGCAAGAGCAGCAACAGCAACTTTAGCTCAATCTAAAGTAAAAATCTTAGAAAAGATGGAAATACTAGAAGACTTAGATTATGATGCTAATTTAAAGTTTGATTTTAACTTTAAAGATACAGCAGCAAAATATTTACTTGAAGTAAAAGATGTAAGTTTTGGTTATGAAAAAGATAATGTATTATTTAAAGACATTACTTTTGCTTTATCTAAGGGTGAAACTTTAGGAATTATTGGGAAAAATGGTAAAGGTAAATCTACTTTACTAAATGTTTTAGCACAAGAATTAACTCAATTATCAGGTAGTGTTGATTTTCATCCAAGTTGTGAGTTTGGTCACTTTGGACAAACAAATATCTCTCACCTAAATCAAGATAATACAATTTTAGATGAAATACACAGTGTTAATAATAAACTTCCTGAACCATTTATAAGAAATATATGTGGAATTATGATGTTTAGTGGTGATAATGCTAAAAAGAAAATCTCTTTATTATCAGGGGGAGAAAAAAGTAGGGTAATGTTAGGTAAGATTATTGCACAAAACGTAAACCTACTGTTCCTTGATGAACCTACAAACCACTTAGATATTGATTCAATAAAAGCTCTAACAAATGCTATAAAAGCCTTTAATGGTTCTTGTATAATCGTAACTCACTCAGAAGAACTATTAAGAGAAGTATGTGATAGATTAATTGTATTTAGAAACGATGAAGCTGATTATTTTAATGGCACATATGATGAGTTCTTAAATAAAATTGGTTGGGATGATGATATCGCTGATGATAATAAAAAAGAAAAACCTAAAAGTGATAAACCTAAACTAAATAAAAAAGAAATCAAAAAAATTAGAGCAGGTATAGTAGCTGATAAAAGTAAAGAAACATCACCTATTAAAAAAGAAATAGCTCAACTTGAAATTGGACTTGATAAATTAACAGGTTTAGATAAAGAAAAATTAGAATCTAAGATTTTAGATTTAGAAGTTAAGCTTGAAGAGTTAAATGAACTTTATCAAGCTAAATTAGATGAAGTAGGATAAACTCCTACTCATTTATTAATAGTTTTAAACTCTTTGCATTAAATAGTTTTAATTCATCACTTTTGAGTGATTTTAACTCATTAGTAAATCCATTTTTACTAAATAATACTAAAGTATCAGCTTTGATATTTACTTTTACACAATCATCTTTAAGCTTATTTAATTCACTTTTTTTGATTTTTGAGTTTATATATCTACAGTTTGCAGCAATAATCTTTCCAGATTTTGTTTTAGCAAGTAAATCAATTTCAGTTTCATTATTCCAATATTTACCTATTTTAATAATCTCTTCACTACCAAAATAAGCAATGATATATTCTAAACATAACTCTTCGAAGGTATGTTTTATAAATTCGTCTTTGTTATTATTATATAAAGTATTAAACTCTTCATAGTTGTTCTCTTTAATACCCTTATAAATAGGTGAAACAAAAGCAAACCAAAATCTAAAAAATGGAGTAGCAAATAAAATTTTCTTAGCTACAGATGAGTCATTTCTTCTATCTGTTAAGAAGTGTAGTGAAGATTCTAATTCAATGATACCTTCTTCACAAAGTCTTTCAACACACTTCATTCCTTCTTCAAAACTAACAAAAGCTTTTTTAAAACTTGAATTAGTTCTTCTATCACCTAAAGCAGCAGCTGATAAAATAGCATGGTTTACTCTGTATCCACCAGAAAAAGAGTGTACGTCACCTTTTAATTCATTGTATTGGTTTAATATAATCTCTTCAATAAGCTGTTGTAATGGTTTTTCCATATCTATTTTTATGTCTAAACCACCAAATACACTAAAGTATTCAATTGCTTGGAATAAGTCTTTTGGGTTGTTTTTATTACAAAAAGCAGTGAATTGTTCTTGTAAAGTTTGGTCGTATAAAATAATTATTTATCCTTTTGATAATACTAAGCTAATTATAGCTTAAAATGGTATAGCTGTATCAATAATATCACCAGCCCCTGAAATAGAATCACCAACAACATCTGGTGCAACTGTATTAACAACCGCTCCTGTAACTCTAAACGGTAGTGCCACAACATCACCTACAATACATCCTTGCATAAATAATGCAACCAATAAAGCTAATATAATATTTCTAATTTTCATTTCTTCTTCTTTATTTTAATTTATATTTTGAATAAATCTTTTGGATTTATATGGTAAGAATTTTTAGTAGCTTGAAACATTAAGCTATCATTTACTCTTCCTACCACATAACCTTTTTTAACCCATTTACCAACTCTTAAAGTAGGAGCAATTTCATCTAAGTGAGAGTATATTGTATGAAGGCCATTTCTATGTTGAACTATTACAACATTTTCAAGCATACCTGCATTCTTTTTGGCATAAACAATTTTTCCATTTAAAATAGTTACTACTTTTGCTTTAGGTCTTTTTGTTTTTAAAACAATAGATTCATTAAAAAGTTTAATCTTATAAACAGGGTCATAATATGTACCAAACTTTTTTACTACATCAAAGTTTTTTAAAGGAGCAATAGTTTTACTTCCTTTATATCTCGTTATTTTTATACCAGAAGTAGATGAACCTATCTTTCTAACATCGTTTAAGTCTAAGTCATTTTCAAAAGATTGACTAAGTTCTTTAGCTGTTGTTGCTACGGGGCTAGTACTCTTTTTAGTAACTTTTTTCTTTGCTACCTTCTTTTTCTCAAATCTAAGTTGCGCAAGTTTTTCTTTTCTTTTTCTTTCTTTCTGAATTTCTTTTTTCTTTAAAATATTAAGTTGTCCTAAAAGATCTTTTAAAGACTCTTGCTGACTTACTACTTTTTTCAGTTCTTGTTGATATAGTCTGTGCTGGATCTCTAAGTTTCCTAAAGAAGATGAATGTTTTCTTTTTAGATTATTTAGAGTTTTTTTAGTTTTTTCTCTTTCTTGTATATAATTAGAGATTTTGTTAATTGTTTTTTTGTTCTTGTTCGCATTTGAAGTAACTTGCTCATAATTATTATCTAATTTAGATATTTCATATTTAGAGTTCTCAGATAATATAGTATAAACCTCTTTGTCAACCATTTCTTTTAAATTAGCTTTTGATGCTAGATTTAAAGCAATTGAACTTGTGAAGTCTTGGATAATTGTATCTACAATTTGTGATTCATTCTTGTTCTTTTTCTCTTTTAAGTATGTAGACTTTTCTTTTAAATTCTGCAGTTTGTTTTCAGATTGTTTCAGAAGTTTTGCATGCTTTTTGATGTCTTTATCTATTGAAGAAATGTCTTTCTCTAATTTTTCTAAGTCTTTATTTTGACTATCAATTTTTTGCGCTAGTTCTTTTATCTTAACTTTTGTTTTACTTTGAATAGTGCTCGATTTGTTTAATAACTTTTTCTTTGAGCTTATTTTATTGTCAATATTATTAGCAAAAAGTATTGATGAACTTAGTAGAATTAGTAATAAAAATTTTCTATTCATTGTCTATTTTATATTTAAATAATACTCCAAAAATTGTGAATATAGATATTAAAAATGAAAGTAAAAACATTTTTATAATATCAAACACATAATCAATCTCAACAACAAGTATGTCTTGTAGTTCTACTGGGAATAACACTCCTAAATTATTAATAGCATAAAAATAAAATCCAGCTACTATCACAAATGCTAAAAGTGAACTCATAATAGCGTAATTAATTATAGATGATGCACTATATATAATAGATGCTCCATGTAGTCTTAAAATAGTTATTCTTGTTCTATGTTCATGGAACCACAGCTTAATTTGTTTTGCAAGAATTATTATAGCAAAAATAGTTATTATGAAAAACAATATAAAAGATATAGTATTTAACAGTAATAAAAGTAAATATATTTGATTATGATCTTTTGAAAAAATTTCTATATTTCTAATGTTTTTATTCTGATTTAACTCATTGTTTATTTCTTCTAATTCACTTGTTGTAGGAAATTCATCTAAAAAAATCTGATAGAAATAGGGTAATTTCTTTTCTAATAGATCAATAGATGTTTTAGATAAATTAGTCTTTATTGTATTTATAATTTTTTCTTTTTCTAAAGCTTCTATTCTATTTACATCTATTCCACTAATTGAATTAAATCTTTCTTCAATTATAGGTTTATTTGTAACTATTACAATAGAATAATCATTTGCAATTTTTTCTTTATACCCATTTACTACATTTGTAATTAATAGATATATAGAAAAAGTTACAAGCATAGATAATAAAGGAATTAAAAATGCTAAAAAGTTTTTAAGAGACTTCATATATAATCCCATCCTCAATAGAGAATTGTCTAAATTTAATACCAAGATTTTTAGGAACTCTATGTGTAACTACAACTATAGTGATACCTAATTGCTCATTTGCACCTTTTAATAAGTTCCAAACTACATCAGCTGAATAATCATCTAAGTTACCTGTTGGCTCATCTGCAATTATTATTTTTGGATTATGTGCTAAGGCTCTAGCAACTGCAATTCTTTGTTGCTCTCCACCACTTAATTCATTAGGCCTAAAACCAGCTCTGTGACCAAGTTTTACATGAGCAAGTAATTTAGTTGCTTGGTTTTTACATACTTCATTTGAGTAGCCGTTTATTTTAAGTGGAATCATAATATTTTCTTCAATTGTATACTCATTTATAAGTTTATAATCTTGAAATATTACTCCTATATCTTT
The DNA here is from genome assembly GCA_039767755.1 of Sulfurovum sp. Classification (GTDB taxonomy): domain Bacteria; phylum Campylobacterota; class Campylobacteria; order Campylobacterales; family Arcobacteraceae; genus JALRJW01. Next base: position 201 of record JBDNBT010000014.1, on the reverse strand, counting down.
TCTTAAACTTCTTAATTTTTGCCCGTTTATTCTAAACACTTCTTGATCATCAATTCTTAAACTACCATGTTTTAAAGGAATTTCTCCATAAAATGATTTTAATAAAGTAGATTTACCACTACCTGAGTTTCCACCAATAAAGATGAACTCTTTAGGTTTAATAGTAAAATTACCTTTTTTAATAATATATTTATTATCATC
>JBDNBT010000013.1:0-5219 GCA_039767755.1 Sulfurovum sp. | reverse complement strand
AATGAACATAAAAATATCTACATAGAATTAGATAGTTTAAATGGTGCATACAATAACGACTTAGTATTAGCTAAAAGAGTTTTTAATCCAAGAAGTAAAACAAAAGCAAAAATTATAAAAGTATTAGAAGGTTCTAAAAACCAACTTATAGTTTACGTTAAAGATAAAAGCTATATTACTTTAAAAGAGAATATAGTTTTAGAAAATAAAATAGATAGTTCTTGTAAAGACGATGATGTATTAGTTTTAGAAAATCCAAGTTTAAAAATTGTATCAAAAGTTGGAAATTTAAGTGATCCAAAAATAGACGAATATATTTCTTTATTTTTATATCATGAAGAATTTAGATTAGAGATGCCTATTAAAGTAGATGCAAAAATGGATGATAAAAAAGATAGAGTCGATTTAACTCATCTTCCTTTTTGTACTATTGATCCAAGTAGTGCAAAAGATCACGATGATGCAATATATTATGATGATAGTGAAAAAGTATTATATGTAGCTATTGCAGATGTATCTTACTTTGTAAAAGAAGGAAGTGATTTAGATAAAATAGCATTTAAAAAATCAACTTCTGCATACTTACCTGGAAAAGTTTTACCTATGCTTCCAAATGAACTTAGTGAAGATATGTGTTCTTTAAAAGAAGGAGTTGATAGATATTCTTATGTGTTTAAAATGTATATAGACACAAACAACTTAACAGTTAAAAAATCTCAACTTTTTGAAGCAATTATAAACAGCCATAGAAAATTCTCTTATGGAAGAATTGATAGGGTCATAGAAAATAAACTTGATAAATACACAGAAATTGAAAAAAAGATATTTGATTATTTGATTCCTTTGTATGAAGTTACAAAAAACTTTAGAGCAAAAAGAATGAAAAAAGGTTATGACTTCAGAAGTGTTGAAAACAGACTTGTATTAAAAAATCAAGTTTTACAAAATATTGATGTGGAAGAATCAACTGGTTCTCACCAATTAATTGAAGAGTGTATGCTTTTAGCAAATATTGAAGCTAGTAAAAAAGTAAATGAAGTTGGAATTTATAGAATACATGAAGAGCCACCATTTAAAGCCATATCACAATTGGTTGATGATGTTAATATGTTAGGAATTAAAGTAAAACTAAAAAATGACATTCATGAAACTATAAGCCATATTCAAAATAGAGCAAAGAATACATATTTGCAAGATGATGTTGATGAATTAATTATACATTCTCAAACACAAGCTAAGTATTCATCAAAAAACTTTGGCCATTTTGGTTTAGGTTTTAATTCATATTCACACTTTACAAGTCCTATTAGAAGATATTCAGACTTAGTGTTACATAGAATTTTAAAGTCAAGAAAAACACCTGAAAACATAGATGAAATCTGTGAGTATATTTCAACAAATGAAAGAAAAATAGATCAATTAGTTTGGGATTTTGAAGATAGAAAATACGCAAGATGGGCTAAAGATAACATAGGCGCTGAGCTAAAAGTAAAAATAGTAGATACAGATAGATCAAAAGCTGTATGTTATGAAAAACTAAATGGTCTAAAAGTAAATATTGATAACTATAAAGGTCAAGCTTTATATTCAAGAATAAAAGTAGTAATAAAAGATGCAAATATTGCAAATAAGCAAATAGTGGCATCTATTAAGTATTAAAGGTAGTATGTGTATAAAAGTGAATTTGATAAATTAATAGCTCAAAACAAAAAGTATGATGCATATTTATTTTATGGGCAATCTCATTTTTTAGTAGATTATTATGCATCTAAAATCTCACTTATGCATGGACCTAAAGAAGATATAGAAAAGATTTATTTTGCTGATTATGATTTTAAATACTTAAAAGATAAATTACTACAATCTTCACTATTTTCATCAAATAATATTGTACTTTTAAAGCTAGATAAAAAAATATCAAAAAAAGAGTGTGATGAGCTTATTGAAGCTTGTAACAGTAATCCTGATAGTGTTTTAATTATCTCTTGTTTGGGTGATGCTGAGTTTAAAACTATGGAAAAATCTTTTAGTGATAAAACAAACTCAGTTTCAGTTAGAATGTTTGCACTAAACCCTAATGAAGCAGTTAAAATGCTTGAACAAAAAGCCACATCTTTAAAAATGAACTTTGATATAAATGCTTTAAGTCACCTGTTTTTTATGCATAAGCATGACATGAGTTTATGTATGAATGATTTAAATAAATTGGCTATATTAGAAGATAAAATCGACTCAAATATAGTAAATACTCACTGCTTTGGAATAGGGGGAGTGAATTTTGAAGACTTCTTACATGATTTAGTTAGCACTAAAGATGTTAGTGATGATTTGTTTATGCTTTTAGAAGAGGGTATGAATGAGATTTATTTATTAAACCAAATCACTAGTTTTGTTCAACAATTATTTATGATTAGTTCTTATGCTAGAAGTTTTGGTCAAGCTAACCCTAAAGAAATATTAGGATTTATTCCACCTAAAAATATATGGGAAAAGAAAAGTAAATTAGCTATTTCCATTAAACCTCAAAATTTTTTAGAGATATTTGATTTTTTAACTGCTTTAGAATTAGAACTAAAAAGCGGTAAGATAAAAAACCAAGATATCTTCCTTCAGGCAAGTCTAAGAAAATTCCAAGTTTTATTTAGATAAAATCCGTAACTTTACAAAAATCCTTGCTGATATTAGTAAAAATGTAAAGAAATACCGGCGAAAACTATAAGGAGAAATTAAATGTCAAAACATTACGAAACAATGTTCATTTTAAAGCCAACTTTAACAGAAGAAGAAACTGTTGCACAAATTGACTCAATCAAAACAATCATTGAAAAAAATGGTGGTGAGATTGTAGCTACTGACGATATGGGTACTAGACAACTAGCATACGAAATTGAAAAGAACAAAAGAGGTTACTACTTTGTTGCTTATTTCAAAGGTGAGCCATCTGGTATCAAAGAAATCGAAAGAAATTATAGAATCAACGAAAATCTTATTAGATTTATTTTCATTAAATATGAAAGTAAAAAAGAGATTGCAGCGTGGACTAAAATGTCTGAAGAAGCAGCTAAAAAAGCTAACTAATAATACAAATAGGAACCCAACATGTATAATAAAGTTGTAATGATAGGAAATTTAACAAGAGATATCGAGTTAAGATATTTACCATCTGGTTTAGCAATTGCAAAATCTGCACTTGCAACATCATATAAGTACAAAACACAAACTGGTGAACAAAAAGACGAAGTTTGTTTTTTAGATTTTAATATCTTTGGTAAATCAGCTGAAGTTGCAAATCAATACTTAAAAAAGGGTTCTAAAGTTTTATTAGAAGGTAGACTAGTATTTGAACAATGGACTTCTCAAGACGGTTCTAACAGAAGTAAACATTCACTTAGAGTGGATAATATGAAAATGTTAGATTCTAGAAGTGAGTCTAATGGAAGCAATGGTTACAACCAAGATTATAACTCTAACCAAGGGTCATATAATCAACCATCGCAACAAAATCAATACAACGATAACACGTCTAACCAAAAAATTGGATATGAGAACAATGGTGGTAATAACACTCAAGGTGGATATAATCCTCCAGAGCAAAAAATACCTGAAATTGATATTGATGATGAAATCCCATTCTAGAAAAGGAATTTAAGATGGCAGAAAAAAGAAAATACGGAAAAAAATTTTGTAAATATACAGAGATGAAAATTGAATTCATCGACTATAAAAATGCAGATTTATTAAAAATCTCTATGTCTGAAAGAGGTAAAATTATGCCTAGAAGACTAACTGGTAACTCTAAAAGATCTCAAGAGATGGTAGAGAAAGCAATTAAAAGAGCTAGACATATGGCATTAGTTCCATATATTGTTAACACTCAACATGTTACGGACGCTGCATACTCAAGACATTAATAGTCTAAAGTGTAAAGCTTTAAAAAAAAGGGGAAAGAGTTAAACTCTTTCCCCTTTTTTATTTATATGAATAAGTTAAATAGAACTAACTCTTCTCCCAAACCACACCATTTGGTGTATCCATAATCGAAATATTCATTGCATTTAATTCATCTCTTACTTTATCAGCAGTTTCAAAATCTTTAGCTTTTTTAGCTTCATTTCTATTTTCAATAAGTGTTTCTATTTTATTTTTAGTGGTTTCATCTATTCCAAATTGAAAATACTCATAAGCATCACTATTACCAAAACCTAAAATTTCATCTATAAATGCAAAGTTTGCTATTAACTCTTTTTTTAGATTTTTATCTTTTGGATTAGTATTTAATTTTTCATTTGCTGTATTAATCATTTCATCGATACTAGCAATTGCTTTTGAAGTATTTAAATCATCATTTAAAGAGTTTAAAAGCTCTTCTTGTAGAGTTTTGTTTACAGTAGAACTAGCACTTCCATATACTCTTTTTTTAAGTCTATATAGCTTATCTAGTCTTTTTTTAGATGAGATTAAATCTTCTTCATTGAAGTTAAAATCTGTTTTATAGTGGGCAGTCAAAAGATAGAATCTGATAATTTCACCACTATATGATTTTAGTACATCTTTTAAGAAAAATGAATTACCTAAAGACTTACTCATTTTTTCACCATCAATATTTACAAAACCATTATGCATCCAATATTTTGCTAGTTCTTGATGATTACTTGAGCATCTACTCTGTGCTGCTTCATTTTCATGGTGAGGAAATAATAAATCAGCTCCACCTGCATGAATATCAATTTGGTATGGGGTATCATCATAGGCTAAATGTTCTTGAATCATAGCGGAACACTCAATATGCCAACCAGGACGACCTTCACCAAATGGACTATCAAAACTTACATCTTGTTCTTTTGAATATTTCCATAAGGCAAAATCAGCTGCATTTCTTTTTTCTTTATTTTCTTCAACTCTAGCTTGAGAATTTTCTTCATCAAACTTCTTTGATAAACTACCATAAGAATTATCTTTTGAAGTATCAAAATAAACACCATCACTTGTTTTATATGCTATATCTTTGGATAGAAGATTCTCTATCATATTTTTCATAGCAGCAAGGTTTTTAGTAGCTTTTGGTTCTAGGGTATTATCAAGTACATTTAAAGCTTTCATATCTGCTTTATATGCATTTATATATTGAGTTGTGATTTCATCTAAAGATTGATTTGTTTCGTACATTTTTTTGATAATTTTATCATCAATGTCTGTGAAGTTCTTAGTCATAATTACTT
>JBDNBT010000012.1:0-14670 GCA_039767755.1 Sulfurovum sp. | reverse complement strand
GTGTAGTCCCATCAGTTTTGTATCCTATTATGATCCGGCCTAGTCTTTCTTTTAAATCTGCTCTATTTGTTGCCAAACACAAAATAGCCATAACTTCTGATGCAACAACAATATCAAATCCATCTTGTCTTAAATAACCATTGGCTAGACCACCTTGTCCAATTGTAATATCTCTTAAAGCCCTATCATTCATGTCAATTACTCTTTTCCACTTGATTCTTCTAGAATCAATACCTAAAGCATTGCCTTGATGTATATGGTTATCTATTAAAGCTGCTAATAGATTATGTGCTACTGCTATTGCATGAAAGTCACCTGTAAAATGTAAATTTATATCTTCCATAGGAACAACCTGTGAATATCCTCCACCTGCAGCTCCACCTTTTAGTCCAAAACATGGGCCTAAAGATGGTTCACGTAAACAGATCATCGTTTTTTTGCCAATTCTATTCATAGCATCACCAAGACCTACAGTTGTAGTAGTTTTTCCCTCTCCTGCTGGAGTTGGACTGATTGCTGTTAATAAAATTAATTTACCTTCTTGTTTTTTATGAGATAGATTATCTATGTATTCAAGTGAAAGTTTTGCTTTATAATGTCCATAAGGATCTAAGTCAGTTGAAGGTATTCCATATTTATCATTTGCAAGTTTAATAACTGGAACCATTTTTGCATTTTGTGCTATATCTATATCAGACAAGATTACTCCTTAACTTTTTCTAATTTTATATTTTATATTTCATTATATTACTTTGTTCATTAAAATTTTGCAGTCACTTTGTAAGAGATAAATTGATTTATATGATGATACAAATTCTAAGTTGATGATGTTATGTACAAATCTGACTTGTTCACATACAATTCACATTATTAAATGTTATTAACTCAACTTTAAAGTCTTTTGTAAAGACCTATATATAGTCTTTTAATTAATAATTTATTATTAAATGTAAACATAGATACTTAATATTTATAACTGTGTGAATAACTTATTTCTTCATCTATATATAATATTTTCTAAAGTTTATATGGAATTCTTACAGTAAATAAAGTACCATTTCTCATATTAGAAGCAAAAACTTCACCTTGACAATTTTGATTTATAATTGTGTGAGTCATATATAAACCAATACCCGTACCTTGTGATTTATGTTTTGTAGTAAAGTAAGGTTCAAATATTCTAGGTAGTATTTCTTCCTTTATACCTCCACCATTGTCTTGGATTAGTATGTTTATGTAATCACTTTCTAGTTTTAATGATATGTCAATTCTTGGATTATTCTTTTTTGTAAGTACTAATGCATCTATAGAGTTATTTATTATATTTATTAAAGATTGTATGAGTTCATTTTTTGAACTTTTTATCTTAGTGTTTAAGTGTTCTTCTTCTATATTTAAAGCTATTTTATTTTGAGCTATTCTAGCTGATACGATTTTTTCTAATGAATTAAAGAGTTCACCTAAGGTAAACGATTCAATATTTTTATCAACCTTAAAGAACTGACTAAAGTCATCTATTGTTTCAGATAGGTATTTTGTAGAATTTATTATGTTATCGAGTGAAGTTTGAAGTTTTTCTTTCTCTAGTACATCTAATTCACTCTGGATTTTTAAAGTTGAAGTAATAGTTGAAATTGAAGATAAGGGTTGTCTCCATTGGTGAGCTATATTTCCAAGCATTTCTCCCATAGTGGCCATTTTTGATTGAATTTGAAGTAGATCTTCTTTTCTTTTTTCTTTAGTAATATCAACAAATAGAATAATATAGTTTTTTATATTGTTTTCATCGTCCTTTATTTCATTGACTTTTAGAAGTACTGTTAGTTCATTATTATTTTCAATCTTAATTTTAATATCATTTTTTTGGTTGTTACTAATATTATTAAAATTAATAGACAGAAGTTTAAAGAAATTATTGTTTATTACATTTTGTTTATTTAAATTGGTAATTTTATAAAATGAATTATTTGCAGATATTATTTTTTTATTAGAGTCTAAAAATATAATAGCTTCACTTATATTATCAAAAACAATTTTTGCTTCAGTAAGTTTTTCATTCCTTGTACTCAAGTCTTCTAACATTTTTACCATAGAATTATTTAGAAGTGCTAGTTCATTGTTTTCATTTTCATAATCAATTTTTACTTGTTCCTCTTTACCTATTTTTCTTGCGATATAAGCTAGTCTTGAAAGTTTATTTGTTAGGTTTCTTCCCAAAATATATGCTATATATGTTGATAATATTATTTCAATAAAAATGATTAAAAAAATATTTGTTTTATTTTTATCAATTTGTTTATCAATTTCATTGGTGTCAAAAATCAGAACAGCACTACCTAATGTAGTGTCTTCTTCTTTTAGAATAAGTAATTCTAAAATATATCTATTATCATTCTCATAGATTTCATTACCATTTTTAGTGTTTAAGGTGTCAAGCTTACTTATACTAGTATTAATATTGTAATTTTTTGATAATATATTATTATACGGATCATATATTATAATTGAATTTAAACTACCAACTGTTGATTGCGTTGAAATATCATCTAATGTAGCAAGATCAAATACACTTAGTGGAAGTTTAATTAGACTTTCTAATAAGTGTTTTGTTGTTGTAATTTCTTTTTTGATTAGTTTCTCAGTTGTAGTATTTATAGATAAAAAATTTAATCCTACAATTAATAGAATAAAAAATATTTCTACAATTACAAATGTAAGTATAAACCTGTATTTAAATGATAAGCTATTCATTTAGGTCATTTTTAGGTAAAGCTATGCTCTTATTTAAATTTTCTATATTTGATTCGATTGTATCAATAGATTCATATAGTTTATTCATTTCAATGTATCCAAGATCTTTTTGAAGTTTTAACTCTAACACAGTTAAAGATATGTCACTTATTATATTTTTTGCCATAGATGAGTCGATTGTGGCTTTTTCTTTAAGATCAATAGAATCAATAGAATCTACTAGAGTATTTAAATCTATAGGTTTATTTAAATATTTTTCAACTTTAAATTCTATCGCTTTGTGTAGGTAGTCTGTGTTGTCGTAGGCAGATAAAATAATAACAGGAGTTTTTATTTTGTTTTCTTTTAAGTATTCAAGTAAAGCTATACCATCCATTTTTGGCATTCTAATATCAGTAACAATAACATCAACATCATTATTTTGAATAACATCTATAGCTTCAAGACCATTAGCTGATCCAAATATATTTTCATATTTATGAGATAATGTTCTTACTAATGATTGTCTAGTAGGATTATCATCTTCAATACATAGTACTGAAATTTCTTTCTTACTCACTTTAACTACCTTCTTAAATTAATAATATATTATTATACTTAATTAGTTGAGGTTTTTACATTAGGTCTATTTTATATCCTAAACCTGAAACATTTATTATAGGTATATTTGCTACTTTTTTTCTAAGATTTTTAATAATAGTTCTTAGAGCAGTTGAACTCATATGTTCATTATCACTTTTCCAAACATAGTTTTCAATTTGTTCATAAGTTACAACATAGTTTTTACTTTTGAGTAATATTTCAATAGTTTTAAGCTCTTTTCTATTAATTCTAATAGGCTCACCTGTCTTAAGATTTCTTAAGTCTTGTCTTGAAAAGTCAAATTCAATATCATCAGTAATTTTTATATTTGATTCAAATTTGATATCAAGATAATCAATCACTTTATAAAGGACATCTTTAATTTTCTGGTAACTAATAGGTTTTTGGATATAACCTTGAATATTTAAATTAACACATTCTAGTAAGTAATCTTTAGTTGAATAAGCTGTGAACACTATAATTGGAATAGTGAGATTAGTACTTCTAATTTCTCTGATAAATTCAATACCATTTTTTACAGGCATTTCAATATCTGTAATAATTAGATTAATATCTTTAGTATTAACTATATTTATAGCCTCTTCACCATTCTTTGCTATTATGATGTTTTTTGAGAACTCAGATAGAGTATTTTTCATGACTTCAATTGTATCTTCATCATCTTCCACATACAATATTGTTATATTTTTCAAAAGTTCGATTAAATTAAGCGTGCTTAGCATAATATTCCTTCTTATTTGGAAAAATTATAACACATAAGCTATAAAATATTAGATTGGATGTATATTTAAAGCATAAACTTACATTAAAGTAAATTTATTTAAATTACTTTTTTGGTAGCAGTATTTTAAAGGAAGCACCTAAATACTCTTTATCATTATAGGTTATAGTTTCATTTGAGACAGAAATTTCACCATTCATTTTTTCATTAATTAGTTTTTTTGTCATATATAAACCAATTCCCATTCCTGTTTTTTCTTTTGTAGTATAAAGTACTTCAAATACTTTTTCTAAAGTTTTAGATTTAATTCCACCTGCTGTGTCCTTAATCTGTATAATTACATTTTTCTCATCTTGTGTTATATCTATAAATATAATTCTATTTTCTTCTTTTGTATCTAATAATGCATCTTTTGCATTATTTATAATGTTTACCATTGCTTGCATTAAGGCATTTTTGAGATTGGTAAGCAAAATTTGTTCTTCATTATTAAATATCACTTTGATAAAGTTAGTAACAATAATTGCTTTACTAATATTTAATACTTGATTAGTTAATTCAACAACATCAAAACTTTGATGCTTTTGATCACCTATAATTAATTCTCTAAAATCATCCATAGTTTGAGACATTTGACCAATATTTTTTTGAATTATGCTTATATTGTCAGCTAAAAGTTCATCTGATAAATCATCAAGTTCTTTCATAAACTTTAATTCAGTTACTACAGTTGAAATAGTTGATAATGGCTGTCTCCATTGGTGAGAAATATTACCTACCATTTCACCAATTGTAGACATTCTACTTTGATAATCTAATATTTTATCTTCTAGTTCATTATTCTTTTTTTGAAGTTTCTCATTTCTTAATCTATTATATGAGTTCTCAACTGCATCAAATAGATCGCTTATTTTAACAGGTTTAGTTAAGTATTTATCAATTCTTAGGTCAATTGCTTTTTTAAAATAGTCTGGTAATACGAAAGCTGAAGTAATAATAACAGGCATATGTAATTTTAATTTTCTTAAACTTTCTACAAAAGTTAATCCATCCATTTCAGGCATTTCAATATCTGTTACAATAATATCAACTGTGTTGTTTTTTAGAATTTCAAATGCATCGATTGGATTTTCAGCTTGGAATATTTCTCTAACTTTTATATTTAAAGTTCTAGCTAAAGATTCTCTGATTTTTTTATCATCTTCTACAAGTAATAAATTTACATCTAATTTTTCTATCATATATAGCCTGTTACTATTTATTTGTCTCAATAATACATTTTTAACTATTAATTTAAAGTTATTTATGAAGAGTTATTTTAAAGTTAGCCCATGTATACATAAAATTCTCAATTTTTAATTCATTATTTACAACTTCAAAACTACCATTCATATGTTTAGTAATTATCTCATGAGACATATAAAGACCTAGTCCTGTTCCTTTAGATTGGTGTTTTGTTGTGAAATATGGTTCAAAAATCTTAGGCATAATATGACTTGGTATACCACCACCATTATCCATAACTTCAATATTTATAAGTTCTTTACCTTCAAAAGATTTAATTATTATTATTTTTTCTTTAATATTTTTTTCTTCTAGAATATCAATGCTATTTTTAATTAGATTAATTAATACTTGCATAAATTCATTTTTTAAATTGTAAACTTTTAATTTATCATCAAGCTCTAAAACAACTTGAATTTGTTTTTGCTTTAATGCTGCATTGATTATATTTAAGGTTAATCTAATAGCATCGCTAATAAGAAAAGTTTCTTTACTCTTGTCTGGTTTGAAAAAATTTCTAAAGTCTTCAATTGTATCGTTTAGATAGTCAACTTGCTTTTGTATATCAGATTCTACACTTTTAATTAGCTCTTCATCTATATCATAGCCAAGTACTTTATTAAGATAAATTTTTTGACTAATAAGTTTTATTGCATGAAGTGGCTGTCTCCATTGATGAGCGATATTGGAAATCATTTCTCCCATTGAAGCCATTTTTGATTGTTGAAATAGCATCTTTTGTTTTTCATTGTTTTTAGATACTTCTATTTCAATTTTTTTTTCAAGAGCAGTATTTAATTCATATATTTCTGCACTTTTTTCTTCTAATAGTTTTTCTGCTTCTTTTCTTGAAGCTCTTTCTCTATCAAATCTTTTTTTCCACTTTAAAGCTTCATCTTTAGTTGTATTCATGTGTATTCTTTAACTCTTTGTTACTGTGAATCTTGCCTTAAATCTTGGAGTAGATTCAATTAAATCATATGATATTTCTATTTTTTCATTATAGTATTTAGCACAACCTATAATTAAGCCTTTTACAAAATCCATTAGAGGCTTATTTGATACATAAGTTATTTCTAAAACATTATCATTAATTATAGGATCAATAAATGATGGCAAGTCTGAATCTGGATATAGTTTTTTAACTTCAGGATGAACTACTTTTTCAACATTACTAACGAAATCAAAAGTATTTGTATAAACAGATATTGGTTTAGGATAGATAGATATTAATTTAAGAAATAAATGCTCACCATATGCTTAAACTAAATCTCCTAAAGGTACATTTGTTAATTTTGATAAAGTTTGAACCATACTTAGCATATCTTCAAATGGATAGTTTCCTGCCTGTGTATAAACACCTTCTGTTGATGTTTTGCTATTTTCAATCATATCATCACTAATATCAAATCCAAACTTATCTTCTATAAACTCTAGAAACTCTGTAAATACTACGCCTTTCATTGCGAATCCTTTTTTATTATGTTATATTGATTATTACATAAAGTTAATTAATTTAAAATTTACACTTAGTAATATTCAAATTATTATTATTATTATTATATTTAATCAGATATAATTTAAGCAATACAGGAAAATAAATGTTTAAAATTAGAAATTATAAGCAATTTCAAACTATCTTAGTAATTACTACTATTCTATTCATGCTAAGTATATATCTCACACAATATATTATAAATGAAAAAATTTATAAGATTAATTTTTTCAAAAATGATAAATATAATTTTATAGTTTTAGATGAATATGGAGAGATTTATTATCATTATGAAGATTTAAAAAGTTGGTCCAAAGATCTTAAAAGACCTAACATTGTTTCTAAAGATTTGAAAGAAGAATATAATTCAATACTTACAAATAAATCATTTAAAACGGATTATTTATATTCAAAAAGATTAAAATTAAATATGGACAAAGGCTTGATCTTAGTTAGCGAATTAAAACAAGATTATATAGATGAAGTAAATAATATTAACTTCAAAAGAAATCTTTTGTTTTTTGCGATCTTTGCAGTAGCTACTTTTTCTATGTTGACTTTAGCTTTAATAATTATTAGAACATCTAATACAAGTTTAGAAAGATTTAAAAAACTCTCTAAAGATTATCAATCATTGCAAAAATTTTCAACACAAGCTGAAGAAGAAGGACAAATTGGATTATGGGAAGTTGATGCTTACAATAGTTTAAAATGGAATAATACAATGTATACTATTTTAGACATTGAAAACTATGATACTAGAATATCTTATGAAATGTTTTTAACATATATCCATCCAGATGATAAAGAAAAATTTGATAAAGAATATAAATATTCTAAGAACATAAGTTCATATAGTTATATTACTTTTAGAATAATAACAAATACTAATCAGGTTAAATGGGTAGAGCAAAGATGGATGCATTTTTACAATGACAAAGGAAACTTTGTAAAAACTATTGGTAGTTTATATGATATTAGTTTTAATAAAGAAATTGAATATAAGCTTAGTGTGGAAAACAAGAATTTAAAGAATTATTTTGATGCATTAAATATACCTGTAATTATAATAAACAATGAAATGGAAATAGTATTTTTTAATGATTTGTTATTAAAAACTTTAGGAATAAGTAAAAGAAAGATATCTAAAGAATCATCATTTCTATCGCTAATAAGTGAAGACAAAGATTTGTTTAAGTCTATAGTTAAAGAGTTATTAGAAAAAAATGTTATCAGTTCAAAAGACATAAGATTGAATAAAAACAATGCTGAAATTGAAACATTTAAAGCTGAATTCAAATTAGTTCATAGTAATAATGAGATACTTATTAGATTAGATAATATTTTGAAGGATAAGGAAAATAAAGACAACTTTTTAATAAATCAATCTAGACTTGCAGATCTTGGTGAAATGTTAATTGACTTAACTTATAAATGGAGGCAATCCTTAACAATAATTTCAACTTCAGCTAGTTTTCTTAAACTTGAACATGAAATCAACACACAACAAAAAAATGAAACTATTAAAGTATTATCAAAAATAATTCAATCAAGTACCAATTTATCAAAAACAATTGATGACTTTAAATATTATGTTGAAGATGATAAAAGTGAATCAAGATTTTCAGTAAACATGTCAATAAAGAAAGTTCTACAGTTATTATCTAATTCAATTATAGAGAATGGCATTGAAGTAGTAACAGATTTTGATGAAGATGTTGAATTAAAGAATGTTGAGAATTCATTTATGCAAGTTTTAGTAAATATTATTAAGAACTCAATTGATGCTTTAAAAGAGAATCAAAAATCTAAAAGATTAATTTTTATATCTACAGAAATATTTAAAGATAAACTCAATATTACAGTTCTAGATAATGCTCATGGTATTGAAGATAAAGTACTACCGTTTATATTTGATGAGTTTTTCACAACAAAATCTGATAAAAAAGCAACTGGTTTAGGTATGTTTTTAGCTAAAAAAATTGTAAACTCTAAATTAAAGGGTATTTTAGAAGCATCTAATAAAGAATATTATTATAAAGATAAAGAATATAAAGGTGCTTCTTTAAAGATATCACTATCAATACTTAATAACAATGATTAAGTGTATAAAATTTTAAAAGGAATGGTTTAAATCACATATGGAAAAAAAATTTAAAGAAATAATATTAGAAGCTGGTAAAATACTAAAAAAAGGCTATTTTGATGTTAAAAAAATAGACTTTAAAGCAAAAAAAGACTTAGTAACACAATATGATGTTGAGGTTGAAAACTATTTAAAATCTGAATTTTCAAAATTATTTAGTGAAAAATTTAACATAATAGCTGAAGAATCAGATAACTCAGATATCGAATTTAATAACTCAATTATAATTGATCCAATAGATGGAACGACTAATTTTGTAAATCAAGTTCCACACACAGCTATTTCTGTTGGTGTTTATGAAAATCAAGAAGCAGTTTTGGCATTTGTATATAATCCTATTTTGGAAGAATTTTATTATGCTAAAAAAGGGCAAGGAGCTTTTCTAAATGATGAAAAAATTAATGTTTCAAATGAAAATAGCTTTGAAAAGGCACTTATGGCTACAGGTTTTCCTTATAGTAATTCTACAAATAAAGATGACTTGAATGATGTAATGGAGAAAATTAGAAAAGTATTACCATTATGTCAAGACATTAGAAGATTAGGTTCAGCTGCTATTGATTTATGTATGGTTGCAAGGGGAACTTATGAAGGGTATTATGAGATGAATCTAAAAGCATGGGATGTTAGTGCAGGTATTTTAATATTAACAGAAGCAGGTGGAAAAGTATCAAACCTAACAAATAAAAATCATAATTTATTTGAAGATAAATATATAGTTGCCTCAAATGGGAAAATTCATCAAGAATTAATCTCAATTTTAAATTCTTAAAATATATATCGTTTAGGTTAATTTATAAAGATTTAGATATAATCTTAGACTTTTTATAAATCAGTATAAAAAGAACAAAGAGTACATACTTTTTATTTTATTTTATTTTTTAACTTATATTATATTAGTTGGAAAACAAAAATGGAAAACAAAGAATGGAAAACAATGTGGCAATTTTTAATTGCTTCTGGAAAACAAAAGGATGGAAAACAAAAATGGAAAACAATACACACTATTTATTTACTAGTGAAGTAGTAAGCCCTGGTCACCCTGATAAATGTGCAGATATTATTGCAGATTCTATTGTGGACAAATTAATTATGGAAGATAAAGACTCAAGAGTTGCATCTGAAGTATTTGTTGCTGGAAAGCACATCGTAATTGGTGGCGAGGTAAAAACAAGATGTCAATTAAGTCATGTTCAATATGAAGATATTGTTAGACAAGCCTTAATTAAGATCGGATATGACGGTAAGTCTGCTTTTACAAAAGAGCAGTGTTTATACCCTGAAGAAGCTGATATTCAAGTTTTATTAAATCAACAATCACCTGATATTTCTCAAGGTGTTGATCAAGAAACTGGTGAAATCGGTGCTGGAGATCAAGGTATTATGTTTGGATTTGCTTCAAATGAAGCTGCTGAATATATGCCAGCTGCTATCACGTATGCAAGAATGTTAAGTGATAAAGTTTACAATTATGCTTTAAAGAACAATGATACTTTAGGTGTTGATATTAAAACTCAAGTAACTTTAGATTATGGTTCAAAAGAGAATTTTGAAAATTGTAAACCACAAAAAATTCATACGATAGTTGTAAGTGCACCTTCAAGAGAAGGTATGCCTATTACTGAAGTTAGAGCTTTAATTCAAACTCTAATTGATGATGCAGGATTACCTGAAGACTTATATGATAAAAATGATACAATTATACATATTAACCCAACAGGAAAATATGTAAATCACTCATCTTTATTTGATAGTGGATTAACAGGTAGAAAACTTATTGTAGATTCATTTGGAGGATATGCACCTATTGGTGGTGGAGCTCAATCTTCAAAAGATTATACAAAAGTTGATAGAAGTGGATTATATGCTGCTAGATGGATTGCAAAACACATCGTTGCAGCTGGACTTGCTAAAAAAGCAATCGTTCAAATTTCTTATGCTATTGGAGTTGCTAAACCAACATCAATTGCTGTGGATACTATGGGTACTCATTCTAAATTTGATGATGATAAATTATCTTCATTTATTATGGACACATTCCCATTAACTCCAAGATGGATTACAGAGAAGTTTAACTTAGATAAACCAAGTGAAGATACATTCTTATATGCTGATGTAGCTGCACGTGGTCAAGTTGGACAACCTGATTATCCATGGGAAAAATTAGATGAAATGGATAAATTTCAAAATATTAAATAATATTTTTTAACAAATTTTAAAAGGATTATATAATGGATTTAAGAAACCTATTTAGTAAAATTACATTTGACAAAAAAGATGATCAACCATCAAAAAAAGATGCACCAACACATTGGATTAAATGTCCTGAGTGTTCATCTTTAATGTTCTTCAAAGAAGTGGAAAATCAAAATAATATTTGTCCAAAGTGTAACTTTCACATGAGAATAGGGGCTAAAAGAAGAATAGAAGTTTTAGCCGATGAGGATACTTTTGTAGAATTTGATGATACATTAAAACCAAATGATCCTTTAAAATTTGTTGATAAAAGCTCATACAAAAAAAGACTTGATGATGCTAAGAAAAAAACAGGAAGAACATCTTCAGTTGTTAGTGGAGAATGTAAAATAAATGGAGTTGGTGTACAACTTGTTGTATTTGACTTCTCATTTATGGGTGGTTCGTTAGGTTCTGTTGAGGGTGAAAAGATCGTTAGAGCTGTAAATAGAGCAATTGAAAAACACCAAGGTGTTATTATTGTTTCTGCTTCTGGTGGAGCTAGAATGCAAGAATCAACTTTTGCTTTAATGCAAATGGCAAAAACATCTGCTGCACTTAAAAGACTTGACCAAGCTAAACTACCATATATTTCTGTTTTAACAGACCCTACTATGGGTGGTGTTTCTGCATCATTTGCCTTTTTGGGTGATATTATTATGGCAGAGCCTGGTGCGTTAATTGGATTTGCGGGGCAAAGAGTAATCAAACAAACTATTGGTGCTGATTTACCTGAAGGATTCCAAAGAGCTGAGTTCTTGTTAGAAAAGGGTTCAATTGACATGGTTGTAAATAGAACTGATATGAAAAAAACATTATCAGATTTACTAACTATGTTTAAAAAAGAGCAAAAAATTTCTTAAATGTTAGAAAAAATGACTAAAAGCTTCGGGTTAAGTCTCGAAGCTTTTAACAACTTATATGTATTATGTGATTATGAAACACTCATAAAAAGAGGGTTTACATTAGAAAGATTTGTAGAACTTTGTAAAGTTTCTAATGTAAAAATTCTTCAATATAGAGATAAAATCTCTTCAATAGATTCTCAAAAACAAAACCTTTTATACTTAAAAAAAGAGCTAAATATACCTGTTATTATAAATGATAAAATAGAGCTAATAGAGCATTGTGATGGTCTTCATTTAGGTCAAGAAGATTTTGATAAAATCCACAAAAACAAAAATATAGCCATAAAGCTTATCAGAGCTAAGATAAAAAATAAACTTTTAGGTCTATCTACACATAATGAAAAAGAGATATTAGAAGCTAACACATTAGATTTAGACATGATAGGTTTAGGTGCATATAGAACTACAACTACAAAAGATGTAAGCAATCAACTAGGTAACAAAATAGAATATCTTGCAAAAATATCAAAACATCCTGTATGTGCAATAGGTGGTGTTAAAATTGATGATGTTATAAAAAATGTACAATTTAATGTTGTTGGTAGTGGATTTTTAAAGTAATGGCAAAAATAAACATATATTACATTGCAAAACCTGCAAAAGATGAGTTTGATACTATTATAAATGAATTTATAAAAATGTCTTCAAAGTATGCTACTTTAAAAGTTCATTGTATATTTAATAAAAATATTGCAAAAGCTCAAACGATAAGTCAAAGTGAGGCTCAGCAATCATACTCACAAGCCTATGAAAACTATCTTACAGGATATAATGTGGCATTGGATGTATTAGGTAAGAAAATGGATTCTCATAAGTTTTCTGAGCTATTAGAGGGTAAAAATGAAATAAACTTTTTTATTGGTGGCGCATTTGGCTTTGAAAAAAGTTTTTTAAATAAATGCAATAGTATAATATCTTTAAGTGATTTAACAATGGCACATAAAGTTGCCAATGTTGTATTATGTGAACAAGTTTTTAGAGGGCTTTGCATAAATAATAACCATCCTTATCATAAATAATTTATCTTGTTTTGGGTATAATGCCAAAATTTCAATCAAAGGGATAACAGTGGCTAATAAAAAGCAATTGGAAGAATTAAGAGAAGTACTAATAGAAAGAAAAGAGACTATAACTAACTCTATTAATGACAGTAGAAATAGTATTGATTCATTAAAAAATTCTGAATGTAATGATGAATTTGATTATGCAGAGGTTTCAAGTGATAGTTTCAAAGAAGGAATTATTGCAAACCAACAGATTAAAGAACTAGAAGAGATTCAAGATGCTATTAAAAGAATGGACAAAGGTACATATGGAACATGTGAAATGTGTGACGAGTCTATTGCAATTGGAAGATTAAGAGCTAAACCTTTTGCTAAGTATTGTACGCCTTGTAGGGAGATTTTCGAAGCTCAAAAATAAATCTAATAGAAGGATAAAATATGGGTTTAAAAAAATATGTTGTTTTAGCAGTACTGTTTATAGTACTTGTTTATGGTTATGTTTTTAGTTTAGAATTAGGTGATTATAAAATTACTATTTTAGACATTTCAGTTAATTTACCTATTTCTTCATGGATAATTTTACCTTTAGTTCTATTATTCATAGCAACTTTAGGACATATTTTATTTTATGGTTTATTAGGATCTTTAAAGCAAAGAGCTATTAATAAAGATCATGAAACAATGGTTGGATATATTAAATCAAGTTTATTAGGGAAAACTTATAATAAAAAGTTTAAAACTCCTGCATTTAAATCTTTATTTAACGTATTAAAACAATTTGAATTAAAATTAAAAGATGAAACTTTTTCTTCAACTGATGAAGAATTAAACAAAATTGTAGCAAATATAAAAGATATTAAAAATGGTAAATTCGTTGAAGATAAAGCAGTGAAATTTACAGAATATTCAGATATTTCAACTGATAATATCATTAATAAAGTTAATGAAAATATTGATTTTGCACAAGATGTTTTAAAGAAAAGTGAAAACTATAATATAAATGTTATAAGACAAGCATTTATAAAAGTTTTAGATGAAAAATCAATGACTACAATGAAAAAGCTATTTAAAAATATTAAATTAGATAAAGAATTAGCATTTAGGTTATTTGAAAAAGATGCTAAAAATCCAGATTTTGGTTTAAGTAATGACGAAATAGCGAAAATTGTAAAAGATTTAGATTTAAACAAGGAAGAGTATTTAACATTAGCAAAAATTTATGAAACTGAATTAAAACCAGATGAGATTATTGCATTGTTTGAAAAGCTTTCAACTGAAATCGAAAAAGCGTTACCAGCTTACTTACATGTATTATTTGAATATGAAATGATAGATAAAGTAAGAGAAATCATTGAAGCAACAAAAGAAGATGAGCTTACTGCATTTAAAGCACTTTTAGATTTAAAAGATGCTGGAAAACACTATAGCATAGAATCTATTTCATATAAATAAGAAAGATTATGACAGATAAGCCAAAATTAGATTTTTCAAAACCACTTGTGGTGTTAGCACCATTAGCTGGT
>JBDNBT010000011.1:0-4687 GCA_039767755.1 Sulfurovum sp. | reverse complement strand
TCAAAATTATGACGATCAATTTGATCAACTTGAGAGCCAAATTTCTGCATTGTCTTCGACAGTTGCTGGTTTGTCTCAGGTTCAGAGTGATCTATCAACATTAGCCGGGACGGTAAACTCTCTTCAGAGTTCTTTATCTAGTCAAATCGACACAGCTCTTGCTGACGGTCTTGCTGATATCGATGCCGCAGTTGCTGATTTAGAAGCTGCTACAGCTGACGCTGCAAGTGCTGAGGCTGTTCAAGAAATTGCTGATGCTGTTGCAGAAAATCAAACAGATCTTGAAGAGTTATTAAGTCAATCTTCAATTTATCAAGGGAGTATTACTATTAATACAGTTGCCCTTTTAAATGTTTACCATGGTATTGGTGATGGTCTAAATATTGTTAACGGTAGTGTTACAATTACTAACAAAGCAGACATGGATAACACGAAAGTTCAGGAAGTAATTAATAATATTTTATTTACTCTTGAAGACTTTACTTACACCGCTGATACTGGTGTTAATGATGAAATGACTTTTAACAATTTAACAGGAACTAGATCTCTTACATTAGATCAAAAAGGTGGATATGTTCTACAAGGACTAACATCAGCAACTAACATTGTTTTAGATGATGATGCTACAGTTGATATTGTAGACCTTAGAGCTCTTACTACCGCTACTTCTCTTAAAGACGATGCTAGCGCCACTGATGGGACATTTACATTCAGTAAGGCAACGGAACTACATTTAACTGCATTACCAAGATCTCCTTCTACAGCACTCTCTTTAGGTGTAGATGAAGGCGGTGTAATTGATATTTCTGCCCTTACTGATAGTGATGCGGCTGGTACTGCTACAAAACTGAATTTAACTCTTGACGGACCAGATTCAATTACTATTTCAACTCTTTCAGGAGACAAGGCTGGTTCTACAGTTAGCTTAACTAACATTGTTAACGTAACTATGACTGACTACGATGGAGCAGTAACTATTGGACAAGATGTTCAAAACTTTACCTCAAATGGTCTAGTTGACTGGACTGTTACTGGTAACGATCTTGTATCGATTGATGTAACTGGAATTTTAGATCCTAATGCAACTACTGCTGACCCAAAAGGACCAATTGTTGATCTATCAAATCAAGGAGATTTAACATCTGTAACTACTGCAGGAACTTTTGAAAAAGTAGCACTTGGGTCAAATGGGAATTTAACAACTGTTACCATCGGAGGAACTGTTACTGGAGCTGACGGAATATCAGTTACTAGTAATTCTGACTTAACTTCTTTGGATGTTTCAGGAGCCACTACCGATAAGCTTAACCTTGATGGAAACAGTGATTTAGAAACAGTAAATATTAATTTTACAGCTGCTAAAGGAGCAGCTACGACTCAAGAAGGTACTATCATCGTAAATAACAATGAATCTTTAACTTCATTAACAATCGGCACTAATAATATTGATAATCTTACAATCACAAATAATGCTGATTTAGCTTTAATTAACCTAACTGAATTAACTGCTATTGGTGCAACAGGTACACCTTCTGTAACTATTACAGATAATGATCTGAATGCTACTTCAGCAACAGACGAAGAAGATGGTGCTACTGCCGCGGATGACGTAGCAGACGGTGCTACTGGAGATTTAGGTTCTTTTGTTACAACTTCAGGTATGGATACTGCTAAAGCATATTTAACTGCTGTTGCCGCTGATTCAGATTCTGCAGCTACTGTTAAATTCGACAAAGTAGATTCTCAAATAGATTCTGAAGGTGCCTCAGATGTTGAAACCTCTGACGTACTTGATGTAACTATACTTTCATTAGTTGCTAAGAATGTAACAACAGCAGCTATAAGTGCTGCTAAACATAAACATGCTTTAGGAATTTCTAGTACTGCTACAACTAACTTAAGTATTACTATAGGATCAAGTTTAGGAGGGGCGCAATTATTAGACCCATCTGTTAATGTTACAGCTCAAGCAAATGAGACATTGTTTATTGCTGCTATTAAATCAGCTGCAAACTTAACAAGAGCAGCTGCATATGGTGTAACCTTAGATGCACATCCTGGATTTGCTCCAACTGGAAAGATCACTATAGGAAATGCTGCATCACAAACTGACGAAGCTTATTCTTTGGGAGCTAATAATGGTGTTGTAGCGTTTAATGTTACAGGTAGTGATATTGTTAATTTAACAATTGATTCAGTATTACTTTCAGGAACATTTGCAGACTTAGCCGTTTTAGGAACAAATACTACGACAGATTATGTTGCAGGTCAAAACGCAGCTACTACCAAAACACAATTTAGAGATATGGTTGCTGGTGCATGGAATGTTACTTATGGTTCTACTACAAATAGTGGAACTACGTCATTATTCAAGGTAACTACTGGAACAACTGATGTACTTACCATCGAAGCTAAAACAGGTTCAGGAAGAAGAGGTTACAATAAAGCATATTCTTTATCTATAACTTCCGCGTCTACAACTGTTTCTTCTGCTGTTTATGGTTTAACTTACGGTGCTACAGAAGACCCTTCTGATAACAACACTATTAGTAATGGTGTCGTTGTAACAGTTGAAGCTAATACAGGTGGTACATTATTAGACGAAACTAAATTCTTACGATTTAGATCTGGTACGACTACAGCTACTACAGGTTATACAGCTAATACAGGATTTTTATTGTTGACAACTACAGCGTTACTTAATTCTAATCCTACTGTTGATACAACAACCGCAACTAATATTTACCCTACAGATGCTAGAGGTGATGCAGTTAGGGCAGAGGCTGCTGTTGAAGAGGTAGCTGATCCTGCTGTAATATTTAATAGAGTTGGGTGGTTGTAAAACTAGATTAATTATTATATTTAGATATACTTAAATATCTAACAATTTTAAAGCCTCCTTCGGGAGGCTTTTTTTACAATAAAAATGGACAAAAGCACATACCCACAACACCTATTAATATTAATGTACTTATTAATTGGTTTTACTCCTTATTTTGGATCTGCCGACAAAGTAGCAACACAATTTTTATTTTTAGGAATTTTAAATGGAATAAGTATATTTTATTTAGTCTATAAAAAAAATATAACAAGTGTTTTAAGCTTCTCATTTACTAAAAATTATGTTGTAGTATTATTGATACTATTTTGGCTATGGAGTTTATTTTCCTTTATCTATGCGATAAATACGTCAGAGGTAATAATTGAATCATCTAGAGTATTAACTTATTTACAAGCCTATATTGTTATATATTCATTAATTAGCCTCGCGGGCCTAAAGGTTAAGAATCTTTTTTTGGCTATTTCTCTCATACTTTTTATAGAAACATTTCTTGTCCTTTATGAATTAATAAAAATAGTTGATACAAATAATTTATCTCAACAATTATTAAAAGGTAGAAATCTACAGCTAAGAGCATTCACAGGGAACATTAATATTACTGCATTTGCGATGGTACTAAAGCTTCCATTTTTAATATTCTTTCTATTTAACAACCATCGGATTCACTCTATACTCAAAATATTATCATTAATATTTGTTTACTTTACTATTTTCCTTTTGGGGTCTAGAGGGGCAAATTTGACATTAGCAATAGTTACCCTTACAATTATATTTTTCGGATTATTAAGATTTAAAACATTTAAAAACTTAGCCTTTGGGCTAACATTTATCTTTGCTTTAAGTATAATATTAAATGGTTTCTTATTTAAAGGGGTAGATGGTATTAATTATATAAAGAGAACTAGTAATTTAAATAATACCTCTTCTCAAAAAAGAATAAAATATTATAAACATGCCTTTCAGAAAATCTCAGAAAATCCAATTAAAGGATTAGGCATTGGTAACTGGAAGATTTATTCTGTTAATTCTGATCCAGTGGAAATGGATAATTACCAGGTCCCATTTCACGTGCATAATGATTTTTTGGAAATTATGGCAGAATTAGGTTTAGTTGGGTTTTGCTTATATTTTGGAATTTATTTATTATTACTAGTGGGCTTTATTAAGCTATTTAAAAATAAAAAAATCCCAGAAAAAGAGAAATTATTTGGTTTTGTGTTAATTCTTTCAATTTTTGTTTATTTATGTGATAGTTTCTTAAATTTCCCCTTTACAAGGCCTGTGATGCAAATTCCAAATCTATTGATTATTGGCTCATCTTTTTACTTATTTAAAAGAACTAAAAATTTAAAATCAGAGGCTTTAAATAAAAACATAAAGCCTATTTTAAAATCAGCATTTATTTTGTTTTTTACAGGGGGGGTTATTTTTTCAATTTACATTTCGCTTTTAGTTTATAATTCTATGGTTCAGCAAAAAGAATTAATACCTTTAGTTGTAAGTAACTCTGAAGACTATTCAAAAGAGGATATTTATAAATTTAGTTCCTGGATACCAAACATTGATGTTCATACTATACCAATTGATGCGTTGAAGGCAAATCTATTAGTTAGAATTAAACAATTTGATTCAGTTTCAAAATTTGTTCAAAATGCCATTAAAGCTAATCCAAAAATAGGATACCCAGAACTTGTAAATTCAGTTTATCTTTTAAACACAGAAAAGAAGTTAGATTCAAGTTATTATTATGCAAAAAAAGCTTACGAAGTTTTTCCATATCAATTTAATCATTTCGATCATTATTTGAACATGATTGAAATTTCTCGCGACACATTATCTTTAAAT
>JBDNBT010000010.1:0-6016 GCA_039767755.1 Sulfurovum sp. | reverse complement strand
TTCTCAGGTTCGTAATCAGGCATAAATCTATGTCCATCAACGTCTCTTAAGATACCACCATCACCTCTACAACCTTCTGTTAATAAAATACCAGATGGAACGATTGGTGTTGGGTGGAATTGTACAGCTTCCATATTTGAAAGTGTTGCAATACCAGTTTCCATAGCAATAGCAGCACCTGTACCTTCACAAATAACAGCATTAGTAGTTTGTCTAAATATTCTTCCGTATCCACCTGTTGCAATACATGTACCAATAGCAACGTAAGCTTCTAATTCTCCAGAAATTAAATCTCTAACAACAGCACCAAAACATCTACCATTTTCATGGATAATTGATAATGCTTCTTTTCTATCTCTAATATCAACATTATGTTTTAAAGCTTCATTAGCCACACCAAATAACATTGTGTGTCCAGTTGCATCAGCTGTATAACATGTTCTCCATTTTTTTGTTCCACCGAAGTCTCTTGAATGAATTAAACCATGTCTATCAGCATCTTCTGTGATAGTAGTTTTCTTAGCATTAATAACAGCTTCTCTAGAACCTTCTTTAACTCTAGTCCAAGGAACACCCCAAGAAGCCAATTCTCTAATAGCTTTTGGTGCAGTGTGAACGAACATTCTTGCTACTTCTTGATCACATCCCCAGTCAGAACCTTTTACAGTATCTGCAAAGTGTAAATCCTCATTATCTCCATCTGACATCTTAGAGTTACCTAATGATGCTTGCATACCACCTTGAGCAGCTGCTGAGTGAGATCTTTTAACTGGTACTAATGAAAGTACAGTAGCATTTAAACCTTTTTTCTGTGCAGCAACTGCAACTCTTAAACCTGCAAGTCCTCCACCAATTACTAGTGCATCACAATAATTAATTTTCATTATGCAATTCTCCCCATAGTCTTATTAATAGTATCTAACTGAATAACTTTAGCCGATGGAGTATATCTCTCACCAACTTTTCCAGCTGCTGCTTGATCCATACCAATTTTCATGTAAGCTGCTAAAGTAGCAAAACCTAATACTAAGAAGAATATAGTTAATGCCCATTTAACTTTTTTAAGAGCAACTCTAGTTTCTCTTGGGTTTTCACCATCGAACCATCCCCATTTAACACATAATCTATATAGACCAATTGTTCCGTGGAATTCAACTGCTAATAAAAGTAAAATATATAAAGGCCACATCCATTCAGACCATACTCTATCAGAAGATGCGTAAGGACCAATATCAGCTGGGTTTGTCATCATGATATATAGGTGTACAGAACCTAAGAAGAACATTGCAAATCCAGTAAATGCTTGGATAAACCACATTTTTGTATCATCATGACCCATGTTTTTAGCATGTGCTCTCATTACTTGGTATTGTTTAAAGTTACCTGGTAACTTTCTCATACCTAATGCAGCATGTGTAATGAATACAACAAATATTACCGCCGCAGCAATTGAAACAAGTATTGGATTACCACCTTCAAAAATGAAGCTAGCTTCTAATAACTTTGTAACTTGGTACATTAAGTCTTTCGATACTAAAATCGAAGATACTAAAATCATATGCGCCCACATAAATAATGCTAGGAATAATCCTGTAGCACTTTGTAAGTAATCAAGCTTCGCTGGCAATCTACTTTTTTTACCGTCCACTGTTTTACCTAGATAACCTTCTATTAGGTCACTCATCTTTTCATCCTTTCAATATGTTTAGATTATTTGATTATTAACAATATATTAACTAACCAGCCCTTTTAATTTGTTTAGAATTTAATGAATTGCGAAGGAATTATTTCTTAAAAAATTGAGTTGAATTTGAAGAAGTACTATAAAATGGGCTTTTATATATGATATTTATATGATATTTGCCCAAAGAATAGCAATAAAGTAGCTGTGTTAAATTGTAACAACTACTTCATAAAAAGAGATTGAACAGCGATTTGACTCATGTTTATTAGTGTATCAATATTTAGAATTGGAATAAAGAACACAATAGATGAACCAATTCCACCTAATATAGTTAAAATAGCCACAAAAGCAATGGCATAAGTTGATACTCTTTCATCATCAAACTCACTTGAAATACACTCTTGTTTAGTTGGATAAAAATACATCATAGCTATTAGTTTAAAGTAATAGTATACAGATACAATAGTTGCAATAACAGCTAAAATAGTAAGTTCTGTGTATCCTGCACTTATGGCTTCAGTGAATACATAAAATTTACCTATAAATCCAATAGTAGATGGAATTCCAGCAAGTGATAATAAAAATATTGTCATCATAGCAGCTAAAAATGGTCTTTCTTTAGCTAAACCTTTAAAGTCATCATAGGTAACTCTTACATTCGTTTCAGAAATAATATGTGAAGCTAAACCAAAAGCACCAAGTGCTGATAATAAATATGCTATTAAATAAAACATTGTTGCATAGGCTGAATCAATATTTAATATCTCTCCATCTTTATAGCTTAAAGCAATAAATGCTAAAAGCAAATATCCCGTATGTACAATAGATGAAGCTGCTAACATTCTTTTAACTATATTTTGTGTTACTGCTAACCATGTACCAAATACTAAAGTTAAAACAATTATTACAGATAAAATTTCATCCCAAAAATCAATTGTTGGGGCTAAATTTTGTAAGAACATCCTTAAGAAAAATGAGAAAATAGCAATTTTAAATGTAGAGGCCATATAAGCAGTAATAACCATAGGTGCACCTCTATATACATCTAACACCCATGACTGGAATGGGAAAGCAGCAATTTTAAAAAAGAATGTAAATAAAATTAATGATAAACCAATATAAACTAAAATTAAATCTTCATTTGAATTATTAGCTATAAATATTCCAAGCTCAGTTAAATTAGTTGTGGCAGCTCCACCATAAACTAATACTACACCTAATAGGAAAAATGCTCCTATAAATGAACCTAAAACTATATATTTAAAAATAGCTTCAACTCTTTTAGAGTCATTTGAATTGTATCCAACCATTATATAAACAGAAAAAGAAGCAATTTCTAAAGCCACATAAGCTGTAACTAACTCATTTGCATTTGCTAATATCATCATTCCAAATAAAGCAAATAATAAAATTGAGAAAAACTCACCTTTAAAATAGCTTCTGTGTTGGAAATAATGTTCACCTATTAATAAAGTTAAAATAGTACCTGCAATTAAAAGTACATAAAAGAAACTTGAAAATGTATCAAAAACAACAGTATTATTAAACACGCTTTCATAGGGCATAACTGAATAAATATTTGTTAAATCAACAAATGAAAATCCTAAAGCAACTATTAGAAAAATAGTAGAAACTACTATAAAGTGTTTAGTTGTGTATCTTTCATACATACTCATAAACATTAAAGCTAAAGCTCCAACTAATACAGTGATAGTTGGAATTAAATAGATAAATTCATTCATTTTGTAGCTCCAATATTTAAGATATCATTTAAATAATAAGTAACAGTAGGCTCAAATTTATTTGTAAAAATTTCTGGATAAATACCCATTAAAAATACTAATATAACCCAAGGAACTAAGCCAACGATTTCTTTTACTTTTAAATCTCTCATTTTTATAGCTGCTGCACCATCTGGTCTATCTTGAAGAATTGCTCTTTGAAACATCCATAACATATAAGATGCTCCAATTATTACAGTTGTTGCTGCTAAATATCCTAAAGCATGATTATATTCATACACTCCAAAAATAATTAAAAGTTCTGAAACAAATCCATTTGTTCCAGGAAGTCCAACATTTGCAAATAACATAATTGCAAAAACAAAAGTAAATATAGGTGCTTGTTTTGCGATTCCACCTAAGTCTTTTATTGTTTTAAATCCTGTTTGTTCTTGTAGTAATCCAATTAATAAAAATAAAGCACCAGTTGCTATAGCATGGGCTATGATTAAATATAAAGCACCATTAATTCCGTATTCATTTAAAGAAAAAATACCAGCTGCTATAAATGATAAATGGGATGCTGATGAATATGCAAACATTCTTTTAATATCATCTTGCATAAGTGCAGCGATACCAAAATAAATAAGTCCAAAAATACCTAATGAAACAAACCAAATAGAGTATTCAACATAAATATCTGGAAAAATTGGAATCATAAATCTAACAATTGCATAAACTCCAAGTTTAGCCATAATAGATGATAGTAAGAACACAGCAGCTGTTGGTGCGTTTTTGTATGTTTCCATTATCCATGTATGTAAAGGAAAAATTGGAATTTTTATTGCAAAGGCTGCAACAAATGCTAAAAATAACCATATTTTTGTATCATGTGAAATTGTAGTGATTTTCATTAACTCATCATAAGCAAATGACCATACACCAAATTCATTTTCATAGGCTACACCTAAGTATAAAATAGCAATAAACATTAAAAGTGAACCTACCATAGTATATACAGTTACTTTGATAGTTGTAAATACCTTATCCCCAAATCCATACTGCCCAATTAATAAAAATACTGGTAAAAGCATAACTTCCCAAAAGAAGTAAAACAATACAACATCAAGTGAAAGTAAGGTACCCGTAACACCACTTTGAACTAAAAGCATATTTATCCAATAACCCTTAGTTTTACCTTCCCATAAAAGTAAAAAGGCACTTGGAATTAAAATGGCTATCATCATTAAAATAGTTAGAGAAAAACCATCAAGTCCTATATAATAGTGAATTCCATAAGTCTCAATCCATGGTACATTTGTAACAAATTGCATACCTGCACTTGGTTCAAATTCAATGTAAATCTTTAGAACTAAAGCTAATATTATAACAGTACTTAAAAATGCAATATTTCTAATTGTATTAACATCCCTTGTAGTTAATAAAAGTCCTAAAGCAACAATAGCTGGTAAAAATATAATAAATGAAAGAATATCTGCACTCATATTATAATCCTAGTTTTGAGTAGATATATACAAAAATACAAGTCATACCTAATAACATTGTAAAGGCATAAAATCTAACATTTGCATTTTGAATTTTTGCGACAAATTTTCCTATACTTACAAAAGTAGTAGTAGAACCCATTATAAATGCATCAATAATTCTTTGGTCAATAACTTTGTCTATAATCACAGAAATTCCCTTAGTTGTTTTAACAAATAATAAGTCATATATTTCATCAATAAAGAATTTATTTCCTATTATTCCCTTTTCATCTTCAGGTTTATAAACATCAAAGTTGGCGTATTTATTATATGCAACAATAATTCCTGCAAGTGCAATAAACACAGAAGCAAAAATAAGTACATATTCTGTTGAGTGACTAAGTGTAATTGTTTTTGAGTTTAATTGAGCTAGCCATGTATCAACTAAATGATGACCTCCAAATACAGAAGGAAGATTTAAAAACCCTGCAAAAATAGCTCCAACAGCTAAGATAACTAATGGAATAGTAATTGTTTTTGAAGTATACACATAGTCTTTATCATGTTTATTTGGAGCTACAAAAAGTATAAAGTACATTCTAAACATATAAAATGCAGTTAAAAATGCTGTGAACATAGCCATTGCATAAATTAAGTATTGACCCTCTTGATATGCTGCTGCTAATATTGCATCTTTTGAAAAGAAACCTGAAAATGGTGGTATACCTGAAATTGCTATTACACCAATTAAAAATGTAGTTCCAATTATAGGTAAACTTGCTCTGTGTTGAGCTATTTTAAATATATTTTGTTCGTGATGAAGTGCTATGATAATTCCACCAGCTCCCATAAATAACATAGCTTTAAAGAATGCGTGTGTGAATACATGAAATAAACCTGTTGAATAAAAACCTAAACCAACAGCTATAAACATATATCCTAATTGACTCATAGTAGAGTAGGCTAATATCTTTTTAATATCCGTTTGTCTTGTTGCTATAAGTGCTGCTAATAAAGCTGAAAATGCACCAATATAAGCTATAAATAATCCTATACTTTCTATTTCAATATATAAAAAATTAAATCTAGCTACCATATAAACACCAGCTGTTACCATAGTTGCA
>JBDNBT010000009.1:0-3152 GCA_039767755.1 Sulfurovum sp. | reverse complement strand
AATGGGCTATTTATAAACGTGAATAAAAAATATGATTTTGATGCTTTATCTTCTGCAGATATTGCAGAACTCATTGAGTTAAAGAAGCAAAAAGAAACTCCCAGCCAAGTTGTTGAAGGCAAAGCTTCCTAAATTTCGCTCCTTTATTTTCTGCGTTGCGGAACTCGCGACAAAAGGTACATTTAGTACCTTTCTTCACTCAAACAGTCCTCACTTTTCACCGAAAATAAAGAATCAAACCTTAGCTTCAACAAAGGCTGGATTTCTTGGGAGTTTTAGCTTTTTTTTATGAAGCTAATTTAATATTGTAAAGTTCTATATCAGTACTGTAAATTTCTTTAACACTAATCAATCCTACAAAACTTTGAAGTTTTTGTTTTACAATTTGATATATCTTTTTATATTGAATATTTTCTTTTATTAATTCAATAACTGTTTGTGCAATCAATATCTCAATTGTAGCAATAATAGATAATTGATGAGAATTATATTGTCCTCTTAATCCACTCTCAATATTTAGTGTTTTATATACTAGTTTCGTATATACCATATACAATTTTTCAGGACTTTTACTTCCTTGTTTTCTTGCATAAGTTGTTAATATTTTTAAAATATCTGTTTCGTCATTTCTGATTTGAATTGAATTTTTTCGTTGCATGTTTAATTCTCCTTATGGAATTACTATTTATTAGAATTAGAGTATAAAATATAAAGTTATTTTAGTACTCAACAGAAATATATAAAAATATCCGTGTACAAAAAGTACACTTTTTAAAGGAAATTGAAAGATATGTATGTTAGTATTTCTCACTACAAAAACATTAGCACACATTTAAAGCTTTCAAAGTCTTTAAATGTTGTGTTTATTTACTCACTATTTTCAATTAGAACCTCCAAGTAATTTATTTTAGTTTATAGACAATTCCGGTCAAAATTTAAAACACATTAATATATTAGAATTTCATATTTTGTTCAGAATCAAGGCGGAGCATTTTTTTTGCGAAGGAGCATACAATAAGTATGTGACTGAGTAAAAAAATTGTTCCAACGCCGAGTCTGGTCAAAAGATGGAATTCTAGAAATCATCGAAGTCGATTGAACCTTTACTGTAATTTACTACATTTCCTTCGAAGAAATTTGTTCTTTGGTCATTAAAACTTGCATAACCATCTACCCATGGAATAGGGTGTTTTACATTGTATTCTGGTTTATATCCAACTGCATCTAGTCTTTTATCTGCTAGGTATTGAATATATTGTTCGATTATTTTATCTGTAAATCCTAGGATTTGTCCTTGTGTTATGTATGTTCCCCATGATGCTTCTAGAGCTACTGCTTTTCTGAACATTCCTCTTACAGTCTCTTCTAACTCAGGTGTAAATAGTTCTGGTCTTTCTTTTCTTACACTGTTTATCATGTTTTGGAAAAGTAATAGATGTGTTACTTCATCTCTTTGAATGAATCTAATCATCTGTGAGCTTCCTAGCATTTTCCCTGATTTTCCAAGGGCATACATAGCTGCAAATCCTGCGTAGAAATATAATCCTTCTAAGATTTGATTTGCAAAAAGTGCTAATACTATTTTTGTATCAGATATTTCACCATCATCACCAGCGGTTAGACTCTTGTAAACATCTGCAATATAGTTGTTTTTTTCTCTAAGTTTTGCATCATTTTTCCACATATTGTAGATTTGATCTGTATTATCTGAAATTGATTCAACCATAACTGCATATGATTTACTATGATTTGCTTCTTCATAAGATTGTCTTGATAAACAAGCATTTACTTCAGGAGCTGTAATATATGGGTTTATATTGTCCATTAGATTATTTGTTTGTAATGAATCCATGAAAATTAATTGTGATAAAACTAAGTCATACATTCTTTTTTCTGCAGGTGTTAAAAACTTATAGTCTTTAGCATCACCTGTCATTTGAACTTCTTTTGGAAACCAAGTATTAGCTTCCATTGTATCCCATAAATTAAGTGCCCACTGATATTTCATTTTAGTAAAATTAATCATTCCATCACTATTTCCACCAAAAATTCTTCTATCATTTAAACTCTCTTTTGAGTCTGGGTTATATATGGTTTTTCGCTCCATTTGGAAGTCCTTTGCTTTTTTCTAAAATTTTATTGTATATTTATAATTGTTTGTATGTAAAGAATGTAAGGTTATCTTATTGACAACCGCTACACTCTAAACTTCTATCTTCAACATCATTTTTTGCTTCAGGTGATTGGCTTCTTAAATAGTATGTTGATTTAAGTCCCAATTTCCAAGCTAATGTATAGATTTCATGTAAGTATTTACCACTTGCTTTATCTAAGCTCATGAAAATATTTGTAGATTGACCTTGGTCTATCCATTTTTGTCTAATTGCTGCTGCTTTTATAACTTTTAATTGGTCAATTTCAAAAGCAGGTGTATAGTAATTCCAAGTTTCAGGACTTAGTTTTGGTACAACTACTGGAATTAATCCAGATAAATTTTCCTCAAACCATTTTCTTTTATAAACAGGCTCAATTGCTTGAGTAGTTCCTACTAAAATAGAAATAGATGAAGTTGGAGCAACAGCCATTAGGTAACCATTTCTCATACCATCTTTTTTTACTTTAGCTCTTAACTCATCCCAGTTATAAGAAGCATCAAATAAATCCTTCTCTATAAGTGCATTTACAGCTTGTGGAGCATGATCATGAGGCATAATACCTTTTGACCAATTAGAACCCTCATAAGTTGCATAAATACCTTTTTCAAGTGCTAAATCAGAACTTGATTTAATTGCGTTGTATGAAATTGCTTCCATAACTTCATCAATCTTTTTAAAATGGTCATTTTCACCCCATACAAGTTTGTATTCAGCAACCATTTCAGCTTCACCCATAACTCCAAGACCTATACTTCTTGATTTTAAGTTTGTAGCTTTTACTTTTCGTAATGGATAGAAGTTTAAATCAATTACATTGTCAAGCATTCTAATTGCAATTGGAACAACTCTTTCAATATCTTCTTTGGTGTTGATTCTTGATAAGTTTACAGATGCTAAGTTACAAACAGCTGTATCTCCATCAATTTTTTCTTTTTCAACAATAAATACTCTTTTCCCATTTACAGAATCAAGTGCAGATACTTTATTTGCTTTTTT
>JBDNBT010000008.1:0-5198 GCA_039767755.1 Sulfurovum sp. | reverse complement strand
GCAGCAGCAATTGCACCAGCAGCAGCAGCCATATTTGTATCAGCAACTACTAAAGCAATACCTTCGATATCAGCTTTAGAACCCATAGCTAATTGAGAACCACCATTAAATCCGAACCATCCCATCCATAAAATGAATGTACCTAAAGTTGCCAATGGTAAGTTTGAACCAGGAATTGGTCTAACTGCACCGTTTTTACCGTATTTACCTTTTCTAGCACCTAGAATAAGTACACCAGCTAAAGCAGCCCATCCACCAACAGAGTGAACAATAGTTGAACCAGCAAAGTCAGAGAATCCAGCGATAATTCCACCTAATTCAGTTCCACCCCATGTCCAGTGACCTTGAATTGGATAAATTAATCCTGATAAAACAACAACGAAAATTAAAAATGGCCATAATTTGATTCTCTCAGCAACTGTTCCTGAAATAACTGATGCAGCAGTTGCAACGAACATTACTTGGAAAAAGAAATCAGCAGCTAAAGGATAAGCATCTCCACCTGTCATAGTAGCAGCACCTAAACTACCCATAAATGAACTTCCCTCACCGTACATAACGTTGTAACCAACGAAATAATACATAATACAAGAAATTCCGAATAACCCGATATTTTTAGTTAATACCGTAGCGTTGTTTTTAGTTCTTGTTAAACCAGCTTCTAACATAGCAAACCCAGCTGCCATCCACATTACTAGAATTCCTGAAAATACAAACAGGAAACCGTCTAGTATATATTTTACATCAGTAAAATTTTCCATAAGACTCCTTTTCTTCTCTTAAAAATAAATATGTCGTCATTATAAAAGATAACCATGGCAATGTAAACATATTTACTGTATATTTTATATACATCTTAAGTGTTTTATTAATAATTAACATATTTATTAGAAATATTATCTTTATAGTTATGTGTATAGTACTTATTATAGGTATCTATTGAGATTCTATTATTATATAAATTATTTTAGAAGAATCTATTTTATAAACTTTATTATTTACATACATAGATATTTTGATTGTGTTTGCATAAAATGATTAGATTTTATACACTTATAAAACTTTAAAAGTCTAAAAATCAATAGTTTTTTATACAGCTTTACTTAACTGACTATTTTTTATTCAGTTGTTACTGTATATTTTTTCATTAAAATAGTATAATAAAATGAAAAAATATACAGAATCATTAGGAAAATTATATGAAAGAGTTTTTAGAAACTTATAAACAACATGATGAAGATATAGAATACTTCTTACAAGAAAGCCTTAAGAACAGTGGTTCTTTAGCATCACATAAAAAGAATAACTTCACAGAGTTATTTGATTTGTTTCCATCATTAGAGTTAGTGTATATGGTTGACAAAGAATCTAAAACTCAAATCTCAAATGATTTTTATAGAAATAAAGACGATGAGAAGGGAAAAGGAAAAGATAGATCTCACTTAATTAGTAAATTACATTTTAAGGAATCTAATACAGCATTTTCTAATCCTTATATAAGTAGTGCCACAAGAAGCTCTTGTATTACTGTTAGTATAAAAGAAGGTGATGATATATTCTTTTTGGATTTTAGACTTGATATTTTACTTGAAAAGCTAAATCTTTTAGAATTAAATAAACCATTTCATAGTTTAACTAAAGCCTTTTATGTATTAGCTGGTTTTTCAATGATGCTTTTATCTATTGCAACTATTATTTACTCTTTATATGATTTTGTAGCTTATTTATTTGTTGAAGATAAACTATCTTTAGAAATGATATTTAAACCTATTATTGCATTAACCTTAAGTATAGCAATATTTGATTTGGCAAAAACAATTCTGGAACAAGAGGTGTTTTTTAAATCTTATTCTAAAAACTCAAAAGTAGAAACCAAACTTTTAACAAAGTTTTTGATTACAATTATTATTGCTTTATCAATTGAAGCTTTAATTGTAGTATTTAAAATTGCAATTGATGATTATCACGCAATGATTAATGCCTTTTATTTAATTGCAGGTATTGCATTGATATTAATATCATTAACAATTTTTATATATTTTTCTCAGAAAAAGAAATAAAGGATTACCATGGAAGATTACATAGCATTAGATGAGATATCTAAAGAAATTCTAAACTCTGCTAGACTACTTCAAGCAGTTGATGTACACGCCTTAGTATTAGGTGAGCCAGGTGTTGGTAAGAAAGCATTAGCTTCTTTTATATTACCAAATTCCAAGATTTATAATGCAAAAGACTTACAAAAAGATATACAAGATGATGTATTAACTCTAAATAATGAAGCCATTATTATTGATAAAATTCATGAGATAACTAATATTGATTTATTTATTAACTGGTTAAATGAAAATGAAATTAGAGTAATAGCAACTTCTTACAACAATTCTTTAAATCAAAAGATATTAGATATCTTTTCCATTAATCTAGAAATACCTGTTTTATCAAAAAGAGAAAATGATACAAAAGCTTTAGTTGAAGTTTTTTCAAAAGAAGCTAGTGAAACATTAGATATGCAGACTATTCCAAGCTCTAATCTGATTATAAATACTTCCAATAATACCCATTCTTTAAGAAAAGCAATTTTCTTCTCGTATTTATTTGAAACTATTGGTGAAGAAGAGATTCTTATGTTTCTAGAAAAATATTTAGGTGAACACTTAGAAGGTGAGAATGTATATAAAGATTTACTGTATTTATTTGAAGTACCTTTAATAAAAGCTTCAACAAATAAATATAAATCTCAAGTTCAAGTTGCCAAGAATTTAGGCTTAAATAGGATAACATTACGAAAGAAAATTGAACAACATAAAGAATTACTATGACCGAATTAAACATTGAAATTGAAGACTTAATATCCAATAATGCAAAAGATTTTGAGATATCAAAGGTTTTTAAAAAATATTATAACGACTATGTACAATCTATAGATACAACTTTTGAATCAACTGGTGGAAAAGACTTTTTTATAAAACATACAAAATCAACTGATAAATTTTTGCTTGCTATGTATAAATACATTCTAAGAAAACATTTTGGTTCATATCAACCTATGAGTAGTTCTATCCCTATTTGTTTAGTTGCTTTAGGGTCATATGGAAGAGAGCAATTATGTATCTATTCAGATATTGATATCATGATTTTATATGAAGACATAAAGGGTTACAACTTAAAAGAAATAATGGAAGAATTTGTAACTTTAGCATGGGACTGTGGGCTGAAATTAGGTTCAAGGGTACATGAATTAAATGATGTAGCTAAAGTAGTTGAAGAAGATATTACTATTAAAAGTTCTATTATTGAGTCAAGACTTATCGCTGGATCAAGACATCTATGGTTTGGATACCAAAACAGGTTATCAAATATTAGGAAAACAAATCAAAGGGAATTTATAGTTGATAAACTAGAAGAGCATAAACAAAGACTATTAAAATACCCTTTAAGAATGGAACCTAATATTAAAGACGGATATGGAGGAGTTAGGGAATCTAACCTATTATATTGGGTTGTAAATATTTTATTTGGAATAACAAATACAAAGCATCTTATAGGAATACATTTTACAGAAGATGAATATAAAAAATATAGACAATCTTTAGAATTTATTTTTCAAGTAAGAAATGCTTTACATTATGTTGCAAAGAAAAAACTTGATCAAGTTACCTTCGATATTTTACCTGATTTGAGTTCTAAATTAGGTTTTAAAGATAAATCAAGACTAACAAAAGATAGACAATGTATGACTAAACTTATGGCATGTTTGCATAATGTACATACATTTACAGCTACTATGGTAAAGAAGTTTACAAGAGAAATACAATTTAATCCATCTAATATTTCTAGATTAAAAGAATTTAGATACAAAAAAAATCTTTATATTATAGATAATACTTTATTCACTTCATTTAGTGCAAAACCAAAAACACTAACTGTATTATTAAAAGAATTATATGACTTGCCTAAAACTGTAACAAGATTTGATAGATCATATATCTATTATGCAAGTAAAGTGAAAAGACCAAAAACTTTTACAAAAGAGTACAAAAAAAATCTAAAAGCTGTTTTACATAAACAAGAACTTCATCCAATTATTAAGTTGCTTTATAATGCTGGATTATTTTCTTTTGTGTTCCCTGAAGTTAAAACAATAATTCACCAACCACAATTTGATGGTTACCATCAGCACCCCGTTGATATTCACTCTATTCAAACTTTAAAATCAGGTCAATATATCAAAAATAAACACGTACTTGATGTATATAACTCTCTAACAAAAGAGCAACAAACAATTACTAAACTAGTTGCACTATTCCATGATATAGGAAAAGGTAGACCAACTGATCACCATATAGTGGGAGAAAAACTATTTAAGAAAATATTAGAACCACTTAATTTTGATTCTGATCTTATAAAAAAAGGTGCACGATTAGTTAGATATCACAATATGATGTCTTATGTGGCGACACATGAAGATATTTATTCTGAAAAATCTATTCTTGATTTCACAGGCTTAGTTAAAAATAAAACTACTTTAAAAATGCTTTATGTAGTTACCTATTGTGATATTAGTGCTGTTGGTAAAAATGTATATAACAACTCAATTGCTACATTGATGAATCAATTATATTCACAATCTCTTTTAGCATTTGAAAATGAAAACCTTGTAAAAGAAAGCGTAAGAAGAACTAATAAAATAGCAACAATCAAAAAACTAGACAGATACAATAAACTTCCATATTCACTAAAAAAGAAAATTGGATATATCTCTTCTAATCAAATCTTTTTAAGACACAAAGCAGAAGATATACTTGACATAGCCATAAAAGCAAAAGATGTTGATGACTATATTTATAAAATAATTAATAAAGATTTCTTAAGTATAAGAATTATCAGAAATATACCTTTAAACCTTGGATATTTACTTGGTAAATTAGAGTTTTTAAATATTTCTAATATGAATATTTATAAGTTATTTGACAATAAAAAAGCCTTTGAAATTTCATTTACAGAAAAAATTGACCATGATGATATAAAATTTATCGCAAGTGTTATTGAAGACTCATTTGATATGAGCAAAAAAATACAACAAAAAGTTCCTGAAATTAGAACAAGAGACATAAATGTAAACTGCAATCATACCTCTTATTTAGCCTCTATGAATATAGTTACTAAAGATCAAAAAGGTTTATTTGCCCATATAG
>JBDNBT010000007.1:0-3934 GCA_039767755.1 Sulfurovum sp. | reverse complement strand
TACTCTTTACCATCATCCTCAATAACATCTGTGAATGTAGTAGTTTTGTTATCCGCTTCATAAATTTTTCCATACCCTAAAGAACTAAAAGCACTTCTATAGATCTCATATTTAATTACGTCTGGTGTTTGAGATAGTTCCCAATTCACAATAATCTTTTTTGGTTGAGTAGTTGTAGCTTTAATATTTAATGGATTTTGAGGAAGAGGTTTAGTATTAGCAGTTACTGAATCACTTGGTATAGATGCAATATCATCATGTGTATATGCAATTATTCTATAAGTATTAGTTTCGTTGTTACCTAATCTTTTATCTATGTGTTCAACGTTTAATCTTCCATTAATTTTAGAAACTTTTTTCCAGTTATTGTTTTTGTTATCTAGCTTTTCAACGATGTAGTATGAAATTCTTTCACTTGCGTGAGGTCTCCAGATAAGTTTGATTCTATTTGGTAGATCAGATAGAGATTGAACAAAACTTACAGCTTCTAATCTAGGTAAAGTCTGAGTTTGAAATGCAGTAGTAGATCTCGATTCACTACCGTCTATAG
Organism: Sulfurovum sp.; assembly: GCA_039767755.1. Lineage (GTDB taxonomy): Bacteria > Campylobacterota > Campylobacteria > Campylobacterales > Arcobacteraceae > JALRJW01. The sequence continues at coordinate 3,384 of JBDNBT010000007.1, read as the reverse complement.
ATCTAGCAGTCATTTGATATACATATTTTGTATTAGGCTCAAGATCTTCATCTACATAGTGAGTAGTATATTTATTAGCAATTTCTTTTACAAGTAAAAGTTGTCTTCCTTCTTTGTGCATATTAGCTCTATAGAAGTTATAACCAATTACATTTGGATCTTTTACTTTTTGCCATTCAAATGCAATCGATGTAATATCTGGTATTGATCTAATTGAATTTGAATCAATTACTTCAAGATTATGATTGATTTTTGGTGATGAAGGATCAAAAACATCGTTTACTTTAGTACAACCTGTACTAAGTAAAGCTATTGAAGCGCCTAAGAATATTGTCTGTAGATATTTGTTCATAAACTTCCTTATAATGAAAATTTTTTTCTAAAAAATTATTTATATCATCTGGTAATTCAGCTTGAAAATTCATCTGTTTGTTTGAACTTGGATGAATTAAATATAAATTATGTGCATGTAAATAAAATCTATTTATTTTATTTAAATCACCCTTAAAATCATATAAATTATCTCCAAGAATATGCCTATTTATCGAGTTTAGATGAACTCTTATCTGATGAGTTCTTCCTGTAAATAATTTAGCACCAATCAATTCATACTTTTCATTTTTACTTGTATTAAGTTTTATAAATGCAGATTTTGCATTTCGTCCATTTTCTTGGATTGACATTTTAAGTCTGTTATTTGGATTTCTACCAATTGGCTTGTTAATTATAACATCATCTTTTAATGGTAAATCAATAATAGCAAGATAGTATCTCCCCATAGTTTTATCTTGTAATTGCTCACTTAATTTTTCATGTGATTTATTGTTTTTTGCCACAACCATAACCCCACTTGTACCCTTATCTAGTCTATGTACAATTCCATGACGCTCTTCTCCACTAATTGTAGATAGAGAAATATTTTTTAACTTTAACCAATCAACTAAAGTTGCATCTTTAACACTTGGTGCATCATGTACAGTTAAGTTATAAGGCTTGTTTAATACTAAAATATCATCATCTTCATAGATGATTTTTACATCTTTACCCTCTAAAGACTCTTTGACAAAATTCTCATCTTTTACAGGATTGATTACAGTTTCTGGATATTCAACATGAATCTCTTGATTCTCTTTTAGTTTTAGTCCTGTTTTAGTTATAACTTTTTCATCAACTTTTACATAACCTTTTTTTATAAGTTGTTCAATTTGATTTCTTGATGCGTCAATATTCATAGCTAAAAACTTATCTAGTCTACTTTCTTGGTCTACAATAAAATTTTTATTCATTTTTAGATACTCTTTCGTCATGAGATTTATTGATAAAAGAATTATTTCACATTTTGACTATTTATTAATTATTTATATTTTACCATTGATTTTACTATCTCATATTTTAATTAGTGAAACAAATGAAATATTAGCGAATAAACAATTAATGTACTTTACAATTAGTATTATTGCCTTTTTTGTAGTGTTTATTTTGCCCATTAGAAAGAAAATAAGATTCATACCAGTTTTATATTGGATAGGAATTGGATTATTATTAGCTGTAGAGTTCTGGGGTGTAACTAAATTAGGTGCAAAAAGGTGGCTTAGTGTACCATTATTAGGTACTACTATGCAACCATCAGAACTAATCAAACCTGTGTATATTTTAATGCTAGGATATTTAATACATTCTAAACCACCTCCAAAAACAGGGTATGAATTAAAAGATTTCTTACATATATCTTTTTATATAATATTACCCTTTGTTTTAATAGCAAAAGAACCTGACTTAGGTACTGCTTTAATAATGTTGTTAGTTGGATATGGAATATTATTTATAGTTGGAGTTAATTGGAAAATTTGGGCAACTATAATATTAACAATAGGGATTTCATCACCTGTAATATATACTTATTTAATAAAAGATTATCAGAAAAAAAGAATATCTGACTTCATTTCAGAAAAACCAAGTTACCATGTACAACAATCAATTATAGCAATAGGATCAGGTGGTTTAACAGGAAAAAGTAGTGAAGATGCTACACAAACACAACTAAAATTTTTGCCCATTGCAACTAGTGATTTTATATTTGCTTACTTAGTTGAGAGATATGGATTTATAGGAGCATTTGCATTACTTGTAGTATATATCTTAATAATTATGCATTTATTGACAATGAATTATTACTATAAAGATGATTACGTCATACGGGTGTTTGCTTCAGGGTTAGCACTTTTAATTTTTTTAAATATGAGTGTAAATATTCTTATGGTAATTGGTTTTGCACCTGTTGTTGGATTGCCACTACCTATATTCTCCTACGGTGGAAGCTCCTTTATAAACTTTATAGTTATATTTGCTATTTTAGAAAATCTAATAGCATTTAAATATATGGATATGTATAATTTTGAGAGAAATCTTTAAAGTTTTCTCTCCATGAGTATTAATTTAAGATAATCTAAATCAAATATACCTTCCCCACAATCTTCTTTAGTTGTTTTAATACTTGCTATTGTTTCTTTATTTTTATCAATATAATCGTATTTTAGTGTATAATCATGCTTTAATACATCTATACTATAAGCTTCATTACACAAGGATTCTTGAACACCATTTTTAAATGATTTTAGGTCAAATACTTCAAAGTCATTCTTAGAATTACTAAATTGATACACGTAGTTGATTTGATTTTTTTTTGTATTAACATTAACAAGAGTTGTAAAAGAGTTTATTTTAATAGGTAAAGTTTCTTTTAATTCATCAATTTGGGAGCTTAAATTATAAGATTTTAAGATGCTATTATTTAGTAAATTATACCCTTGAGATACCGTATACACTAAATGTAAAGTAACAATTATATTTCCTATAAATAGTAAAAATCTGTTTGTATTTGACTTTTTTGATTTCCTTAAAATTACAGTAAAAATATAAAATGTGTATATAACAAAGAAAAGAAATAGTAAAGAAAAAACTATATTAATCTGAGTGGGAAATATATTGAAAACCAATAATTCTTCATTTAGATAATAAATCCTAAATGATGCGGTCAAAAGTGCAAAATAAAACCAAAAAATAAATGAGTATTTTAATTTATCAAATAATTTAATCATATGAAATTCCTAATATAATTTATAAATAACATTAAATTTAAGTTTAGTGGGAGTTTTAGGTTTTGGGTAGTCTTTATATGCTATTTCAATAAGTTCTAGTGTATAGTCATCTAAAATTGAATATTCAGAAGAATCTGATATTTTAAGACCTTTTATACTACCGTCTGGAAATAAAGTAAATTCAACCACATTAACACCACTTAATCCTAATCTTTGGGCAAGCCTTGGATAGCCCATTCTATTTAAAACTCTTTGGGTAATTTGTCCAAACTTATTTATATTATTT
>JBDNBT010000006.1:0-3342 GCA_039767755.1 Sulfurovum sp. | reverse complement strand
TATTCCATTTTTAAAAGAATTACCAAATATTGAAAAAAAATGGATGGATATATTAGAAAAAAATAAATTAGCATGTGAATTTGATTTCTTTTATACACCAAGAAGATTAGTATTATGGCATAGAGAATTTGCACTTGCACAAGAAGATTCAGTGGTGGAACAATTTGGTGCACCAATTAAGATTGCATACAAAGATGGTGAACCTACAGGTGCTGCTTTAGGATTTGCTAAAAAGTGTGGAGTTGATGTAAGTGAATTACAAAGAAAAGACACAGGAAAAGGTGAAGTTCTTTACTTTAAAAAAGAAGTAAAGGGAAGTGAATCTAAAACTCTTTTAAATGAGATGGTTAATGAGTTTATTTCATCACTAGCATTTGGTAAGTCTATGAGATGGGGAAGTAGAACGGATAGTTTTATTAGACCTATTAGAAGTTTAACTATGATGCTAGGTGAAGAAGTTATACCAGGTGAGCTATTTGGTGTAGAGTCTTCAAATATTTCTTATGGACACAGAATGGTATCTTATGAACCATTTTCTTACTCTTTTGCAGGTGATTATTTCTGTAAGCTTGATAAAAATGGTGTTATTTTATATCCAGATGAAAGAAAAGATAGAATCTTAACTCAAATGAAAAACATTGAGCAAAGGGATAATGTAAAAATAGAAATAGACCAAGAACTTCTTGATGAGGTTGTAGCTATTACTGAATATCCAACTGCTTTAATTGGTAGATTTGATGAAGAGTTTTTAGAGTTACCTGAAGAAGTTATTGTTACTTCTATGAAAGAACACCAAAGATACTTTGCTGTTTATAAAGATGGTAAATTAACAAACAATTTTATTGTTGTATCAAATGCTAAAACTGAAGATTTTGGTTTTATTATTTCTGGAAACGAAAAAGTATTAAGACCAAGATTAGCAGATGGTATGTTCTTCTGGAAAAATGACATTAAAAACGGTCTTGTAAATGATGGTTTAAAAAATGTTTTATTTGTAGATGGACTTGGAAGTGTATATGACAAAGTAAATAGAGAAATTTCTTTAGCTTCATATTTATGTGATGCCTTTAATGTAAAAGATAAAAATGATGCTTTAAAAGCCACTGAGTTATCAAAAGCTGACCTTATGTCTGAAATGGTTTATGAGTTTACAGAACTTCAAGGTTTAATGGGACATTATTACGCAAAAATAGCTGGTGAGAATGAAAATGTTTATACAGCTATTAAAGAACAGTATTTACCTGATGGTGAAGATTCTGATTTACCTTCAAATAAAGTTTCAGCAGTTGTAGCTTTATCTAATAAACTTGATAGCTTAATGGGACTGTTTAGTGTAGGAAAAGTTCCAACAGGATCTAAGGATCCATTTGCATTAAGAAGAGCATCAGCTGGTATTGTAAAAATTGCGATTGAGCATGAACTAGCACTTGATTTATCACAGATTATAGATGATAATATTGAAAAATATCCAGGTTTAGATAAAAATTCTTTAATGGATTTCTTCACTGAAAGATTATTTAAAATCTTTGATGTAAATCCATCTGTTTTAAAAGCAGTATTAGGATCAGGGGAGAGTGATATCTTTAAAGTTTCACAAAAACTTTGTGCATTAAATCCTATTGTTTTAAGTGATTCATATAAAGAATATCAAGCTACATTTAAAAGGGTAGCTAACATTATAAAAGATTTAGACTTTAGTGTTGAGCTTAATGTAAATGAAGCATTATTTGAAGAAGATGCAGAAAAAGAGTTATTTGCAAGCTTTAATGTAGTTAAGTCAAAAACTTATGAAACTTATGAAGAACAACTTGAAGCTTTATTTGCTTTAAAAACTAACTTAGATAATTTCTTTGACAATGTTTATGTAAACCATGAAAATGAAGCTATTAAAATAAATAGAAAAAATATAATCGGTTTAGTGTATTCTGAGTTTAAAAATATTGCTGATATTGCAGAAATTTCTATATAAGGTATTTAAAATGAGATTAGCACTATTTACAGCAATTTTTGTAATATTTTTTACAGGTTGTGAAGAAAAACAAAACAAAATAAATAGATATATTCAAAACTGGACAGGTGTAAATGGGGTATTAGAAGTATATGCAGGTGAAAAGCTAGTAAAAAGATTTATTAAAATTGATAAGCTTTCAACTGCAAATGCAACTGATGGATCTATTTCAAGACCTTATAGATATGGATATGGAATACTAGATGAAAATCTTAATTTCCAAAAAGATCCAAATGAAAAGAAAGTATATTTTGAGTTCTCTGATTACTCAACTAGTTATATTTTCTTTGAAAAACCATAATTTAAAAGGATAGTTTATGAAACATTTAATTGGAATATTAATTACTGCATTATTTGTATTTACAGGATGTGTAAATACTTTTGAAGGTGCAAAGAAAGATACAAGTGTAGGTTGGGAAAAGACAAAAGAAGTTAGTTCTGATGCTTGGAATAAGACTAAAGAACTGAGCTCTGATGTTTATGATGCTACTAAAAATGGTGTAAAAAAAATTACTGAATAATACTTTCATCTTTAATTATATCTTAATAGTGAAGATGATTTTATCTTCACTATTTCTTACTTCTTAAAAACTTATCATCATCATTTTTATACTTTACTTTAAATTTAAAGCTTTTGTTATAAGTAATTATTTTAATGTTGTACATATTTAATGATGTTTTTTTACACATATTTACTTTTAATTTATTATTGAAAAAAGTTAGAGGTACTTGTTAATAGTATTTTTGATTTCAAATATATCTAATACAGGTTTCTTAAAAAACTTTTTAACACCTAATTTTTTTGTTTCCTCAATTAAATCTATTTGTGCACTAACTATAAATATAGGTATATCATCTTTTATTTCTTTTATTTTCTTTATCATTTCTATTCCATTTAATGTAGGAATATCCAACTCTGTTATAATCAGATGAATATCATCTTTGTATTGTATAAAAGTATTTAAAGCCTCTTTTCCATTATTACATAAATAGACTTTTTTAAAACTCATATTAAGAAAAAAATTCATTGACGCAATAACTTCAATATCATCTTCTATATATAATACATTTATTGTTTTCTCTGTCATAATTATACCTTTCCAATATATTTGTTATATATATTGTTATAATAAAGTATATTCCAAATTAGATTAAATAAATATTAATTTTGTTTATTTTATAATTATTGTTTTAATTGATTTTTTTAAAGCAAAAAAAACCCAACTTAAAATCTCTCATGAGAATTTAAATTGGGTTTTAATGGTATCAAGAGAGAGACTTGAACTCTCGACCTCCGGCTTATGAGACCAGCGCTCTAGCCAGCTGAGCTACCT
>JBDNBT010000005.1:0-7398 GCA_039767755.1 Sulfurovum sp. | reverse complement strand
TAAGTATCAGGACCTTTGTCATTTGCAATACCTATTGTAATATCAATATCAATTTCATTTCCACTTATTTCTATCGCATTTTTCTCCATTTGATTTGCAAATTTTTTGCATGATTCAAAGAATTCATCTGCATTTATTATATTAGAATCTGAAATAACAGCAAATTTATCCGCTTCTATTCTATATATTTTATATTTCATGCTATCAAAATATGATTTTAAAGAATTTGCCAACTCAATTAATATGAGATCCCCATTATCTTCTCCAAATAAATCGTCTATTTTTGCAAATGAATCAATATCTACCAGAGCTAAAGATATATCTTGTGATTGATTTAAATCTTTTAGTAATTGATTTCTATTTGGCAAGCTTGTTAATGAGTCTATATAAAGCTCTTTTAATTCATGATATATTAATGATTGAGCCATAACGTGTAAAAGTTTTGAGACATCGATGGGTTTTAATACATATTTATCTACACCAATATCAATTGCTTCTAATAAATATTCTTTGTTTGAAAAAGCAGTTGCTACAATTATTGGAATATTGAAATTTATTTCTTTGATTTTTTTAATCATATCGAGACCATTCATAATAGGCATGTTAATATCAGTTATTACAAGATCAATCTCTTTTTCATTTTCTTTAAATATATCAAGACCTTCTTTACCATTCTGTGCTAGAAATTGTTTTTTAGTAAAATTCTTTAAGATCTGACTAGTAACATTTCTTAAGTCATCTTCGTCTTCTACATATAGTACAGTAATATTTTTCAGGTTTGATATATTAATATTCATCTAAGATTTGCTCCATATTTATTAAGGTATAATAACATAATAATTCAAATAACATAATAAATATTTTGTGGAAATACAATAGCGAGGTTATAAAGTGTCAAAAATAAAGATAATCAATACTGGGGGAACTTTTAATAAGGTTTATGACGAATTGAAGGGTTATTTAGTAGTACCTAGATCTAATGCTGTAATTGAAGAAATTATTGAAAAATATATTAGAAGTAATCAAGAATTAAATTTAAAAGGTATGATTTTTAAAGATAGTCTTGAAATTACAAATAATGACAGGCAAGAGCTTTGTATTGAAATAAGGAATAATAAAAAAGTTCTTATAATTCATGGGACTGATACAATGAATGAAACAGCAGAATTTATTGCAAATAAATATAAAGATGAAAAATGTATAGTTTTAACAGGAGCTATGCAACCATACAGTATTGATAAAACTGAAGCTACTGCTAACTTTACACAAGCGTTAACATTTTTAAATCAAACAGATAAAAAAGGCGTGTATATCTCTATGCATGGTTTAAATGAAAAACATAATGAAATTTGTAAGAATAGAGAACTAGGAAAGTTTGAGTGTCAATAGTAAAATGTGATCATTGTCACTTATCATTTGAAAATGACATAATGATCAAAGAAAAAAACTTAAATTTTTGTTGCAAAGGATGTCAGGGAGTTTATCATCTTTTAAAAGATGATGGTTTGGATTCATTTTATGATAAATTAGGAAATAAAAGTATTGCTCCACCATTACAAATAACTAATGATGACTTAGAAAAATTTGATACTGAAAACTTCGCAAAAAACTATATAAAAGTTGATGAAGATGGTTTTTATCATGTTGACTTAATTATAGAAGGTATTCATTGTGCAGCATGTGTATGGCTAAATGAAAAAATACTATTTGATACAGATGGTGTTATTGAAGCTAATATAAATTTTACAACAAATAAAGCAAAAATTACTTGGGATAATGATACTTTAAAGCTTTCAGACATAATTATAAGAATAAGAAGTATTGGATACAACGCTTTTGCTTATGATTCTTCAATTGCTGATATTAAAGCTACTAAGGCTCAAAGAGATTATTTTATAAAAATGATGGTCGCTGTTATTGCTAGTATGAATATAATGATGCTAGGTGTTGCAAAATATTCAGGCTTTTTTACAGGTATGAGTGACGAAGTAAAATGGATGGTTCACTTAGGAGAGTTTTTATTATCTACGCCTGTTTTATTTTATAGTGGTTGGATATTTTTCAAAGGTGCTTATTTTGGATTGAAAAATCGAATTTTAAATATGGACTTTTTAGTTGCAACAGGTGCTAGCTTTACTTATATTTATTCTTTATTTATTTTATTTGGAGCTAAGGGTGAGAGTTATTTTGATAGTGTTGCTATGATTATTACTTTTGTTTTAGTTGGTAAATATTTAGAAGTTATTGGTAAAAAATCTGCAATTGATACATTAGATAAAATTAAGTCAGCTTTACCACTTGAAGCTATAGTTATAAAAGATGGTATTGAAAAAAATGTATCATTAAACGAAATCCAAATAGGTGATATTGTTAAAATAAAAGCAGGAGATAAAGTACCAGTAGATGGAAAGTTAATTAGTAGTGGTGGAAACTTTGATGAATCTAGCTTAACAGGTGAATCAATTCCTGTATATAAAGAAACAAATCACATGCTTTATAGTGGAACAATTTGTACAGATAGTGTTGTGCAGTTTGAAGTTACAAAAGATTTTAAAAACTCTACTTTTTCTTCAATAGTTACTTTACTAGAGGAGTCACTAAATTCAAAACCTAAAATCCAAACAAAAGCAAATGAAATTTCAAAGGGCTTCACTTTAGTAATTCTTTCATTATCTATTTTAACTTTTGTAGTATGGTATTTCTTTGGAATAGATTTAGGCTTTGATTATGAAAATACAAATCATTTTGAAAAGTCATTTATTGTGGCTATTTCAGTTATTGTAATAGCGTGTCCATGTGCTCTTGCTTTGGCTACTCCAATAGCAAGTTTAATAGGAATATCTCAATTAGCAAAAAAAGGTTTATTATTTAAAGAAGCAAAATTTATTGAAACTATTGCACAAACAAATGTTGTAGTTTTTGATAAAACTGGTACTTTAACAAATGGTAATTTAGATGTTATAAAAAGTAAAATTAATGATGAAAGTTCAATTGATCTTTTATATTCATTAGTTGATTCATCAAGTCATCCTGTAAGTAAATCTATAAAAAAATATTTAGCTAAAAACTATAAGACTAATAAGTTACCACTAACAGAAATAAAGAATATTGAAGCAATGGGAATTGAAGCTAAGTACAATGGTAAAAAAATCTTTGGTGGAAATATGGACATACTTGATTTAAACAAAATTAAACATGATTTAAATGAAAAAATGACTACATTTAATTTTTGTATTGAAGATAAAATAATTGCAACATTTGAACTTGAAGATGAAATAAAAGATAGTGCAAATGAATTAATTACTTATTTACAAAACAAGGCTATAAAAACTATTATGCTAACAGGTGACAATGAAACTGTAGCTAAAAAAGTAGCCAGTTCTTTAAATATTGATGAAGTTTACTATAAACAAACTCCACAAAGTAAAGCACAATTCATAAAAGATTTAAAAATAAATAAACAAACTGTTGTTATGGTTGGTGATGGATTAAATGATGCTATAGCATTGAGTAATGCAGATGTTTCTATTGCTATGGGAAATTCTGCTGAGATTTCTTTAGAGGTATCTGATATTGTCCTGTTAAATTCATCATTAAAGTCTTTACAAAATGCTTTTGAAATTTCAAATAAAACATTTAAATTTATAAAACAAAATTTAGGTATTTCCTTAGTTTATAATATAATAACAATACCATTTGCAATGTTTGGATATGTGATTCCATTAGTTGCCGCACTTTCAATGAGTTTAAGTTCACTTATTGTTGTATTTAACTCTTTACGAATAAAATTAAAATAGGAATACAAATGATAGACGATACACTTTTTATGATGTTGATTATTGGACTTGTAATATCAGGAATACTTTTAGGGTTGTTTATATGGGGTGCTAAAACTGGACAGTTTGATGATTCTAATAAAATGGTAGATGGATTATTATTTGATAGTATTGAAGATTTAAATGATGCAATAAATAAAGAAAAAAAGATAAAAGACGCTAAGAAAAATAAAGAAAAAGATAAAAAAAAGAAGTGTAAAAAAAGCTAGCCAATATGACTAGCTTTTAAAGTAAATTACTTAACTAAAATTATTTAGCAGCAATTTGTTTTGCTAAATCAGCGATATCAGCATCAGAAAGTCTTGCAACTTGACCTTTCATAACACCTTTCATAGCTCCACCATAAGTTCCATCTTTGTAACCTTTTAAAGCAGCGATAGTTTTAGCTTCGTCCCATCCAGCGATGATTGCAGATTTACCTAAAGCAGCTTTTTCCATGTTTGCACCATGACATCCAGCACATGCAGCTAATGAAGCAGCAGATAACGTTGCAGCTGTAGCAGCAGCAAATATTGTACTTAAAACAATTTTTTTCATTGATTTCTCCTTAATTTTTAAAAAACATATTTTAGCATATAATTTTTGTAGATAGCTTAATATATTCTTTATTTTGTATGTACAGTAATTATAAAATTTAATTGTTAATTAATTGTGAAGTAATATTAATATATTATCAAACTCTTAAAAGGTAGAAATTGAAAAATAATATTGTCTTAGATATAAAAAAACTAACATTCTATTACAAAAAAGAACAAAGTATATATGAAAACTTTGATTTGCAGTTAAAAAAAGGTGAACTTATAACTATTTTTGGTAAGAGTGGTTCTGGTAAATCAACACTATTTGAACTTATCACTGGAAATTTAAAGCCTATCAAAGGAATTCTGGAAACTAGAGATATAAGTATGATATTTCAAGATCCATATAGTTCATTTCATCCAACTTTCACAATATATGAACAAATAAAAGATGTCGTGAAAAATGACTTTAGAGATGAAGAGAAGAGTTTATTAAAAAAACTTAGTTTAGATGGAAGTTTATTACATAAGAAACCATTTGAATTAAGTGGTGGACAGTTACAAAGATGTTCTATTTTAAGAGCAATATTAATGAAACCAAAGTTATTATTAGTTGATGAGCCAACATCAGCTTTAGACAATATCATAGCATATGATGTTATGAAACTTTTAATACAATTTTTAGATGAATGTGGAATTTTACTTATTACACATGATATGAATTTAGCAAAATGGTGTAGCGATAAAATTATAAGGTTAGAAGAAGATGCAAGAAAATAAAAGAGCTTTAGTTTTACTAAATATGGGTGGGGCTAGAAATAAGCAAGAATTGAAAATGTTTTTATCTAATATGTTTAATGATAGAAATATAATTACTACAAAAAATGAATTAGTTAGAAAAATTATTGCATTTTTTATAGTTAAATCAAGACTAAACGAAGCATGGGAAGGTTATGAAGAAATAGGTGGTAAATCTCCCATAAATGATATTACAGAAAGTCTAGTTAGTAAATGTAATGAAAAACTAGAAGGTTTTAAAGTATATCAAGCAATGAGATATACACCACCATTTACACAAGAGGTACTTGAAGAAATAAAAAAAGATGGAATTACTGATATATTATTATTACCTTTATATCCTCAATTTTCAACGACTACAACAAAATCTTCTATTCAAGAATTTATAGAATGGACTCCATATGATTTTAAGTTAAAATATTTAGAAGAATTCTATACTAATGATATGTTTAATGAATGTATTATAAAGGAAATTTCAAGCAAAGTTGATGATGCTAGTGAATATAATCTTATTTTCTCAGCACATGGTTTACCTCAAAAAATAGTTGATAAAGGTGATCCGTACCAAGAACAAATGGAAGAGCATGTTGAAATTTTAAGTAAAAAAATTGCTGATAAAAACATGAACTTTAAATCTATTAATTTAGCTTATCAATCAAAAGTAGGGCCTATGAAATGGTTAGAACCTTCATTAGATGATATGCTTAAAAACTTTAAGGGTCAAAAAGTAATTGTATATCCTATTGCTTTTATTGTTGATAACTCTGAAACTGACTTTGAACTTGACATTGAGTATAGAGAAATTGCTCAAGAAATCGGTGTAGAAGAGTTTAAAGTATGTAAATGTGTAAATGATAGTGATGACTTTATAGATGCAATTGCAGATATCATAAAAAAAGCATAAGCTACATATGGAAAATCTTTTCATAATTAAAAAGCTGATATCAGCCTTTTTATTACCAATTCCAATATTAATATTTTTATTAGTATTGGGATTGTTTTTTGTGTTTATTAATTCCAATAAAAAAGCTAGATTTTTTATTTTTAGTGCTTTTGTATGGTTATTATTAGTATCAAATCAAAGTGTATCAAATGCACTTATTAAACCCCTTGAAAACTCTCATCCTGCACTTTTAGAAGCTCCAGATGTACAATATATTTTAGTATTAGGTAATGGCCATACTACAAATGAGAATTTAAGTATTACAAGTCAAGTTAATGCAACTGCAATTAACAGATTAGCAGAGGGTATAAAACACTATAAAAACTTAAAAGCAAGAAATTTAGACACATCTAAAAATACCCTTAAAGAAATAAAATTAATAGTATCAGGATACAGAGGTTCAGATATAAATACACATGCAAAAATGCAAGAAAAACTTGCTATTAGTATGGGTGTTGATAAGAATGATATTATAAGATTAGACTCGCCAAAAGATACACCACAAGAAGCCAAAGAAGTAAAAAAAATAGTTCAAGATAAATCTTTTATATTAGTTACAAGTGCTTCACATATGAAAAGATCAATGCTTATATTTAAAAAGCAAAACTTAAATAGTATAGCTGCACCTACAAACTACAAAAGCCATGAGAGTTCATCTTATAGTTCTCATTTTAATGCCTCAAATATCAAAAAAACAGAGTTAGCTATTCATGAGTATTTAGGAATTGCATGGGGCAAAATTAGAGGTCTTATATAAAATTCAATAAATTAGCTTTGTTTTTTTCTATGTTTTTGGTATTATTGCGACTTAGATGTATTTAGAGGTATAAATGAATATTATAAATGTAGAAAATCTTTTTTTTAAATATAACAAAATCAATGTATTAGAAAATATAAATTTAGAAATCAAAGAACAGGACTTCTTAGCAATAATAGGCCCAAATGGTGGCGGTAAATCAACTTTATTAAAACTACTTTTAAATTTAATTAAAGCTCAAAAAGGAAGTATTCAAAAAACTGTAAAAACAGACGATATTGGATATGTTCCACAAAACACAGATTTAAACACAGACTTTCCAATCACAGCACTTGAAGTTGTTTTAATGGGACATATCAAAAAGCAAAAATCTTTTTTTGGATATTCAAAGGCAGATAAACTTTGTGCAATGGGTTCTTTACAAAAAGTTGGAATGGAAGAGTTTGCTAATACTAAAATAGGTGATTTAAGTGGTGGACAAAGACAAAGGGTATTTATTGCAAGATCATTATGTGCAGATCCTAAAATAATACTTTTAGATGAACC
>JBDNBT010000004.1:0-5554 GCA_039767755.1 Sulfurovum sp. | reverse complement strand
ATACTTGTTATTGCATCATCCATTTCATTTTGTTCTAATTCCCTATTTCCCTTGGGTCCTGTTCCTACAGCTTTTATGTATTTTTTAAAACTCATTTATTGTTTCCTAATGTGTATTTTTATCTAGTATTTATTGATTTTTATAATTTTACTTAAATAATTCTCATAATTAAATATTTATTTTACAAAAAATCAGTATAAATATAAGAAAAAATTAACACAATTATTAGGAAATATAAATTATGGGAAAAGTTTACTTAACTGGAGCTGGTCCTGGAGATATTGAATTATTGACTATGAAGGCATATAGGAGTGTCCAAATAGCAGATGTAATCATATACGATAGACTAGTGAATAAAGAGATTCTTGATTTGGCAAAACCAAATTGTGAATTTATTTATGTGGGGAAAAAAGATAAAAAACATACACTACCGCAAGATGAAATAAATGAACTTATTTATCAATCAGCTTTAAAGTATGAAAATGTTGTAAGACTAAAAGGTGGTGATCCTTTTGTTTTTGGTAGAGGTGCAGAAGAAGCTTTATATTTATATGATAGGAATATTAAATTTGAGGTCATTCCAGGTATAACTTCAGCTGTTTCAGTTCCTGCATATGCAGGTATTCCTGTAACACACAGAGGAATTACAACTTCTTTTAGGGTTGTAACAGGACATGAAACTCCAACAAAAAAAATCTCTCAAATAGAATGGAAAAGTTTTTTAAATGATGAAACAATAGTTTTTTTAATGGGACTTCATAATATTAAACTCATTACTTCAAATCTTATGAAATTAGGAAAAGATAAAGACTATCCTTGTGCTGTAATTTCTAAGGGTACAACAAAAGATCAAAAAACTGTAGTTGGAACTTTACAAAATATAGTAGAAAAATCAAAGGGTTTAGAAAGTCCAGCGATTATAATAGTTGGACATGTTGTGAGTTTGAAAGATAAAGTTTCTTGGTATGAGTAGAAAATAAATTAAGTGAATCACGAACCTATTTAAGATTATTTTAATTATGAGCTTGAAATAATGTAAAAAATAGGTTACAAACTTAAACTAAATTTAATCTAGTTCGCAATATGCTTAAAGGATTTTAATGAAGCCAACAGTGCTTTCTATAGATATTTTAAGGTTATTAATAGATAAAAATATATATTTAAGCTTAAAAAAAATAACTAATTTTTTACCTAAGCACAGTGTAACACAAAGAACTATTCAAAAAGAATTAAAGAAACTTTCTGATTTTCATATTAAAAGAGTCAATGAATTGGAAAAACTAGGTTGGATTACAGAATAAGGATTATTAATATCTTAATTGGAGCTACCAAGCTCCAATTACTCAGACAGAAACTAAAAAAAATTCTGTCTACAAGATATAAAATTAATTACATATATTTCTTTAATACATCAGGGATTTTAACTGACCCATCTTCTTGCTGATAGTTTTCCATTATTGCTAATAGTGTTCTACCAACTGCAAGTGAAGAACCATTTAAAGTATGTGCTAAGATATTTTTCTTACCATCTTTATATCTGATTTTTGCTCGTCTAGCTTGGAAATCTCTTGTATTTGAAATAGAAGAAATCTCTCTATATTTATTTTGACCTGGTAACCATACTTCAAGATCAATAGTAGTAGCCGCACTAAAACCTAAGTCTCCTGTACATAACTGAACTTTTTGATGTGATAAACCTAATGAAGTTAATAAATCACTTGCACAAGCTACCATTCTTTCAAATACTTCAGCTGATTGCTCAGCAGTTGTAATAGCTACCATTTCAACTTTATCAAATTGGTGTTGTCTAATTAATCCTCTAGTATCTCTACCAGCACTTCCTGCTTCTTTTCTAAAACATGGAGTGTATGAAGTTAACATTAAAGGTAATTCTTCAGCTGGAACAATTTCGTCATTGTAAAGGTTTGTTAAACTAACCTCAGCAGTTGGAATTAAATATAAATCTTCACCTTCAATTTTAAATAAATCATCTTCAAATTTAGGTAACTGACCTGTTCCTTGTAAAGTTGAAGAGTTTGCCATAAATGGTACATACCACTCTTCAAATCCTCTTTCTCTATTAAAGTCAAGCATATAATTAATAAGTGCTCTTTCAAGCCTAGCACCCTGCCCTTTAATAGCTGAGAATCTAGATTTAGCTAACTTAACACCTCTTTCAAAGTCAAGCCAACCATTAGGTAAATCCCAATGCTCTTTAGGTTCAAAATCAAATGTTGGTTTTTCACCAATTGTTTCTAATACAACATTTTCATCTTCATTTGCACCCAATGGAACATCTTCATCAGGCATGTTTGGTACAGCCATTGCGATTGAAGATAACTCTTCTTCAAGCTTTCTTACTTCATCTTCTAAAGTTTGTTTTTTTTCTTTTAGGTCATTGATTTCTTGCTGTAATGGTGCAATATCAAGTCCCTCTTTTTTGTATCTTCCAAACTCTTTTGAAAGTTTGTTTTGAGAAGCAGTTACATCTTCCATCTCTTGTCTTTTTGTTTTAGCAACAGAAGATATCTCAAATAACTTATCTAAAGTTTCTTGCTCAACTCCCTTTTTCTTTAAAGAGTTCGCTATTGCTTCAAAATCCCTTTGAAGTAATCTAATATCAATCATAATTAACCGTTCATTTCCATTTTAATTATAACTTCGCCATCTACGTATTCAGCTTTAAATCTATGTTTATGACAAAAATCTTCATTCATTTGCATACACATTTCATTTGCTTTATCTAAAGCCTCTTCAATAGTTTCAAATGTATACTCCATCTCGAATTTAGAGTGTTTAAAACATCCACATACTCTTTCTACTTTTACAACTGCCATAGTATCTCCTGTTTTTTTTGGGCATTTTATCATAATCATAATATAATTAACTTTTAACAATAAATTTATCAGATGAAAGTCTCCCCATGAAAAGTAACATTTATCTTTTGTCAGCATTTTTTATAGCTATATTTGTAGCTGTTTTAATGACTACACTACAGTTTATTCAACCAAGTCCTAAAAAAGAAATTGTAATAGCAACCGGTTCAAAAACAGGTAACTACTATCAAACTGCTCTAAAATATAAGGAGCTATTAAAAAAAGACAAAGTAGATGTAAAGATTATCAATACAAATGGTTCAGTTGAAAACCTTGAACTTGTAAAATCAGGAAAAGCTGATATTGCATTTATGCAAAATGGAATAGTAGATAAAGATATATATGAAGATGTACAATCTTTTGCAAACGTATATTATGAACCTTTATGGGTATTTTATAAAAATGAAAACTACACTATGGATTATATAATTCAGTTAATCTCTAAAAAAATATCAATAGGCTCAAACGGCAGTGGTACAAAAGATTTAGCAAGTAAAATCTTAGAAGTAAATGGAATAACTTCTGAAAATTCTACTTTATATAACTACTCAAGTTCTAAAGCAAAAGATGAACTAATCAAAGGAAATATAGATGCTATGTTTGTGGTAAGTTCACATAACTCAAAAGTTGTAAAAGAGTTACTTGAAAACCCATCTATAAATGTACTAAGTTTTAAAAGAGCAAAGGCTTATAGTAGAAAATACCCATTTTTAGAAGCATTAACATTATATGAGGGTACACTTAATCTTTATAAAAACCTTCCAGATGAAAATATAAACCTTCTTTCAACAACAGCAACTTTAATAGGAAATAAAAATTTAAATGATGAATTAATTAGGGTATTTCTAAAAAAAGTAAAAGAGGTACACAACAAAAAAGATCTGTTTTCAACACCAAATCAGTTTCCAAATATTCATAATATGAAACTTGAACTAAATGAAGAAGCAAAAAGGTATTTAATCAATGGTGACACATGGCTTGAAAAGATCTTTCCATTTTGGATTGCATCAAATATAGATAGACTTAAAATTTTGATTATTCCTTTACTTACACTTCTTATACCTTTATCAAAAGGAGTCTTTCCCATATATAGATGGTCAATTAGATCAAAAATCTATAAGTGGTACAGACAAATACAAGAATTAGATTTAAAACTTGAAACAATAAAAAGTGATGAATTAGCTGATTTTATAAAAGAGCTTGAAGAATTAAGACATGAAATAAAAGTTGATACAAAAGTACCACTATCTTTTATGAGTGAGTATTATGACTTAATTATGCACCTTGAATTGATTATTTCAAAAGCAAATGAAAAGAAACTATAGATATAATAAAAAAAAATTAAAAGGATAATAATTTTGAGAATTTTATCAGGTATTCAACCATCGGGTACTATCCATATTGGAAATTACTTTGGAATGATTAAAAAGATGATTGAATCACAAAATGATGGTGAATTATTTGCTTTTATAGCATCATACCACGCTCTAACTTCTGTAAAAGATAAAGAACTTTTAGAAAAAAATACATTTGAAGCTGCTGTAAATTTTTTAGCGCTTGGAATGGATCCTGAAAAATCTACATTTTGGGTACAACATCATGTAAAAGAAGTACTTGAATTATACTGGATTTTATCAAATCACACTTCAATGGGATTACTTGAAAGAGCACACTCTTTTAAAGATAAAACTGCAAGGGGAATTCAAGCTAATCATGGATTGTTTTCATATCCTGTTTTAATGGCAGCTGATATCTTACTATTTGATTCAAATATTGTACCTGTTGGAAAAGATCAAGTTCAACATGTTGAAATGACAAGAGATATAGCAAATAGTTTTAATCATTCGTATAATACAGACTTGTTTGTTATGCCTAAGTCTAAAATTGATGATGTGGTTGCAACAGTTCCTGGAACTGATGGTGCTAAAATGTCAAAATCATACAACAACACAATTGATATGTTTAACACAAAAAAGAAAATCAAAAAGCAAGTTATGGGAATAGTAACTGATTCAAAAGAGTTAGATGAAGCTAAAGACTGGGCTGGCTGTAATGTATATTCACTTTGTAAACTATTTATGGGTGAAGATGAATTATTAACTTTACAAAAAAGATATGAAACTCCAGGTGAAGGTTATGGTCACTTTAAATTAGCGCTACTTGATAAAATAAACGAACATTTTGATCCTTATGTTCAAAAAAGAGAAGAGTTATTAAACAACCCTAAAAAAGTACATGAAATATTAGAATATGGTGCTAGTAAAGCTAGAAAAATAGCTAGTGCTAAAATGGAAATTATTAGAGATACAGTTGGACTAATTTAGTCTAACTGTTTTTGCTTATTGATTATTGCTTCTTACAAAGATAAATAAACTTATCAGATTCATCAAAACTATGTAAATTAAATCCAACTTTTTCAACAATCTCAAAACCAGTTTTTGAAAGTAATCTATTTAAAACTTTTTGAGCATGGAAGTATTGAATAATACTATCTTGTTCTTTTGTGTAGTAACCACTTTCATTTTTAGAAAATAGTGTAATATCAGTTTTTAGTTCTTTGTTTTCAAAGTTAGCATCAATATTTATAAACACCTCTTCAAGGTCAATACTAAGAGTCCCTTGGGCTATTTCTTCAAAACCAAATAGTGAGTTTACATCAAAAATAAAGTAACCACCTT
>JBDNBT010000003.1:0-5597 GCA_039767755.1 Sulfurovum sp. | reverse complement strand
TTAATATACATTTAGCTAAAATATATACCATGATAGATAAAGTATTTGAAAAAACCATTGACAAACAATTTGAATTTGATGAGGAAGTAGCATCTGTATTTGACGATATGTTAAACAGATCAGTGCCTTTTTATAAAGAATCACAAAAATTATCAATTGATTTTGCAAAAAACTACCTTGAAGATGATGATACAGTATATGACTTAGGTTGTTCAACTGCATCGACACTAATAGAATTAGGCAAACATTGCAATAAGAACTTAAACCTTATAGGTGTAGATAGTTCAACAGCTATGATAAACAGAGCCACAAATAAATCAAAAGCTTTTGGTGTTGATATAAATTTTTATAATAAAGATTTTTTTGAATTAGAGTATACCAATCCAAAACTAATTCTCTCAAACTATACTTTACAATTTATCATACCATTAAAAAGAGAAAAAATTGTAAAAAAAATATATGATTCATTATCAGATGGAGGAATTTTCATATTTAGTGAAAAAATCATAACTAGTGACTCAAAAATAAATAAGCTTTACATTGATAAATATTATGAATACAAAAAAGAACAAGGCTACAGTGAATATGAGATTTCTCAAAAAAGAGAAGCATTAGAAAATGTTTTAATTCCATATACAGTAGAAGAAAATGAAAAAATGATAAAAGATTGTGGATTTAAACATTTTGAAGTCATATTCAAGTGGGTAAACTTTGCAACATTTGTAGCTATAAAATAAAAAAGGAATTTAATGTTAGAAATAGGAAATAAAGCACCAGAATTTTGCGCAAAAAATCAAGATGACATTGAAATATGTTCAAGGGATTTAAAAGGTAAATGGATAGTATTATATTTTTACCCAAAAGATCTAACTCCAGGTTGTACAACACAAGCTTGCGACTTTACTCAACAACATCCAGAGTTTGATGACTTAGACGCAATTATATTAGGAGTTAGTCCTGATGATACTGGCAAACATAGAAAATTTATTGAAAAAAAAGAGTTATCAATTACTCTTTTATCTGATGAAGACAAAAGTATGTGTGAAAACTATGGAGTTTGGCAATTAAAAAAATTTATGGGGAAAGAGTTCATGGGTGTAGTCAGAACAACATTTATCATAAATCCAGAAGGTAATATTGCTGCAGTTTGGGATAAAGTAAGTGTCAGAAAAAAGAAAACAGTAAACGGTGAGAAAATAGAAGTATTACATGTTAGTGAAGTTAAAGAAACTTTAGCCCAGTTACAAGCAAAATAATTAGGACATTAAATGATTAAATCAATTTCAAAAATTTTATTTGCAGCTTCTATAGTTGCACTAAGTGCAATAAGTTTAGATGCTAAGAATATAGTATGTTATAAAAATAATACTACAGAGCTTTCAAATATTGAAAATATTCCTTTCGATGGTGAAGGATGTAATGGTAAATATTCTATTACAGATATGAAACAAATGGGTTGGAAGATAATTGATATTAAAATTTTCTCAAGAGCTGATAAGTTTGATTATAAATATCTTTTAAGTGATATGAAATCTCAAGCTAAAAAAACACAAAAAACTTCATTTAGTCCAGACACGATGGTATCTATTATTGATAATTTAGATAATAATAAAACTACAATAAAAATACCTAACCTAATTGTTGGTCAAAGTGGTGTTGTAATTCATAAATATGGAAATAATAAGAATATAATAGTAGCAAATGCAAAGGTAATTAATTCAGATGTTACATCATCAACTTTAGAGTTCTCTACTTTTGATGGATTAAAACAAGATGCTATTCCAACATCTAATAGAAAAGTTCAAAAGGGAGATACTTTAGCATTAAACTATTTATATACTAACTCACTTTTAATCACACCATCTCAAGATGTTTTTCAGGCAATTAGAAAAAAGTTTTCAGACTTCACTTTTGAACATTCTGATATTTTTGCTTCATATTTAAAGTTTAACAATACTCCAAAACCTACTATATTAGATATTCAAGAATATGCAAAATCTAAGGACTTAGGAACTATATTTATTGTAGTTGATCAAAAAGTAAATATCTTAGATACAAGATCTTTAAATTTACTTGACAGCTATTTTATTACATATGATGATACATCAACTAGAATGCCTTTCTATACCAGAGTTAGTGGAATTACATCATTGATTCCTGAAGTTGAAGGTATAAAAGGTTTAATAAATAAACTTATTTCAAAAATTCAAGATGATGAAGAGACAAAAGATATAAATTCAGACAATTATGAAGATTATTATAAATTTCAAATAGGATTATAAAATTATGATTGAACAAACACATATAGATTTTCTTACATCTATTGTAGGTGAAGAAAATATTAAAAAAGATAAAGCCCACTTAATTGCATTTTCTTATGATGCGACAAGGGAAAGATTTGAACCTGATGCAGTTGTATTTCCAAGAGGTGAAGA
Organism: Sulfurovum sp.; assembly: GCA_039767755.1. GTDB lineage: Bacteria > Campylobacterota > Campylobacteria > Campylobacterales > Arcobacteraceae > JALRJW01. The sequence goes on along the minus strand of JBDNBT010000003.1, from coordinate 3,162 downwards.
TGATATCTCTAAGATACTAAAATACTGTAATGAACATGGAATTGTAATAGTTCCAAGGGGTGCAGGAAGTGGTTTTACAGGTGGTGCTTTACCATCTAAAGGTGGAATTATTTTAAGTCTAGAAAGACATATGAATAAATTACTTGAAATAGATATGGAAAATATGGTTGGAGTAGTTCAACCAGGACTTATTAATATGGAATTTCAAAAAGCCGTTGAAGAAGTTGGATTATTTTATCCACCAGATCCAGCAAGCGAAGAATATTCTACCTTAGGTGGAAATGTATCTGAAAATGCAGGTGGAATGAGAGCAGCTAAATATGGAATTACTAAAGATTATGTAGTAGCACTAAGAGCAGTATTACCAAATGGTGATATTATCGTTGCTGGTAAAAAAACTATTAAAGATGTTGCAGGTTATAACACAGCAGGAATTTTAATAGCTAGTGAAGGTACATTAGCAATAATTACTGAAATTACACTAAAATTAATCCCAAAACCAAAATTTAAACAAACATACATGGGTATTTTTCCTGATGTTAATAAAGCAATGAATGCAGTATTCAAATCATTAGCAGCAGGAGCAAATCCAGTTGCAATGGAATTTTTAGATGCATTAGTAATCAAAGCTTTAAAACAAAAATTCCCTCAAGTAGAACTACCAAGTGAAGCTGGTGGAGTTTTAGTAGGTGACGTTGATGGTTCATCTCAAGCAGAAATTGACTCTCAACTAGCTACATTAAAAGAATCTTTTGCAAAATATGGTTCTATAGACTTTATTGAAGCAAGAGACGAAGAGCATGGAAAACAGTTATGGTTTGCAAGAAGAAATGCAAGTCCCGCAACTATGATTTATGGTACTAAAAAAATGAATGAAGATATATCAGTACCTAGAAGTAAATTACCAGAAGCCTTAGATAGTATTTATGCTATAGGTGAAAAATATGGATTTAATGTACCATGTTTTGGTCATGCAGGCGATGGAAATATCCATGTAAATGTAATGGTAAAAGATAAAACAAATGAAAAAGAGATGTCAGATGGACACAAAGCAATAGAAGATATTTTCCAAATGGTTTGTGATATGGGTGGAACTTTATCAGGTGAACACGGTATTGGTTTATCAAAAGCACCATTTATGGATATAGCATTCACAGAAGCTGAAATTAATTTATTTAAACAAATCAAAAAAGCTTTTGATCCAAATAATATTTTAAATCCATTTAAAATGGGACTTTAATAAGTAACTAATATGAAAAAACAAATTAAAAAAGATCAATCTAATTTCTTTAAAAGTTTTTTAAAGTTATTAGATGACTTTTTTAATGATGATACAACATACTATGCAGCATCACTAAGTTTTTTTACCATCTTTGCAATTCTTCCAATTATTGCACTTTTTATAGCTACAATTTCAAATTTTCCTGAAATAAACAAATACCTTGAAATATTTACAAACTATATATTTGAAATGATAAATCCAACCCACTCAGAAGATATAATACAGTCCCTCAAAAATTACATATCTAATTCTAATCAATTAAGTTATATTGGTATTATATATATGCTTTTCATATCAATTATGTTTTTTAAAGATTATGAGTACATAGTAAATAAAATTCACAAAACAAAAAGAAAGTCTATACACTTCTCTTTTATTTTTTACTCATTTTATTTACTGATATTATCATCTTTATTAATCGCTTTAAATATAATTACTACATTATACGATAGTAATATATTAAAAACTGTATTTACATTTGCATTTGCATGGATTATTTTTTATAGTCTATTTAAATTAAGTGTTAATAGACATATAGATTATAAAGCAGCTCTGATTTCTTCTTTTATTACATTAGTAATACTTTCTATTACAAAAAATCTTTTTATCTATTATGTACTTTATAATAAGACATACAGTACTATTTATGGTTCACTTGCTACTTTATTATTCACATTTTTATGGATATATGTATCTTGGATTATATATTTATATGGAGTTAAGATGTGTCATAGACTTAATATGAAAGAAAAATTGAAAAATTAAATATCTATATTTATTGATTATCTCTTAACATTTTTAAACCATCATTAGTAATCATAGATAATTCCCACTTTGGTGAAAAAACTAATTTAACAAAACATTCATTTATTAAATTAATTTCTTTAACTTTTAAAACAATTAACTCTAAAAAAGACTTGTTACTACTACAACTAGCTCTAATTTGTGTAATTTCTATATAGACATCGTTATACTTGTTCTTATTATTGATTTTTATATCGTAAACTAAACCTAAATCATAAATATTTATAGGCAATTCTAAATCCATTATTGTCTTCAGTTTTTCAATTACTTTATCAATTAAATCATAATCCAAGATGCAACCTTATATTGAAATTCATATATTATACGATATTATTGTTATTAGAAAATAAAAAGGACTATTAAGATGAAGACAATCTGTATATTACTATTTTTACTTACAATTAATATATATGCTTCAGATAAAAATTCTAAAGAGGCTGTATCAAATTTAAAAGCTTATGCACTATATAAAATGGGCAAGTTTGATGAGGCTAAAGTTATTTGGGATAAATTAGCTGATAAAGGTAACACAACTGCATTAATAAATATATCAAATTTATATGAACATGGATTTGGTGTTAAAATAAATAAAAAAGTTGCTTTAGAATATGTAATTAAAGCTGCTAATTTAGGTGATGAAAGATCGCAATACGAATTAGGTATGAATTATGAAAAAGGGATTTATGTAGAAAGAAATATTGATAAAGCAGAATTCTGGTTAGAAAAATCAGCTAAAAATGGAAACATAGATGCAATAAGAGCATATTCTATTCTTTTAGCAACAGGTAAAGGAAAAGGTTTTGAAAACCTTTCTTCTGAAGAGAATAAAAAAGCTTTAAAGTGGTTAAATATAGCAAGAAAAAAACAAATAAGAGAAGTAGATGAATATATTATCTTATTAAAGAACAAAAAAAAATAAAGCTAAAAAAAAAGCTTATCAGCTAACAGGATCGACTGTAAGCTGATAAGCTTTTGGATAATAAAATACTCAAAGCAGGCAGCGACCTACGTTTCCACAACTGAAAGCTGCAGTATTATCAGCGATGAGGCGCTTGACTTCCGGGTTCGGAATGGGA
>JBDNBT010000002.1:0-7129 GCA_039767755.1 Sulfurovum sp. | reverse complement strand
GTTTTCCATTTTGTTTGGAAAGGAGCATTCTATTATGAGTTGATTTATTTTATTATCACATTTTGATATATTTGTTAAATTATCATTTATATGAGTGTCACCTGATATTACAAGTGGTGAAAAATCTTGTTTTTGAACTACAAAACCAAATGATCCTTCTGAATGATTTGCTTTAAAAGCTTTTATTTTTGTGTCATTTACTACAGTTTCTTCATTTTCATTTATTTCTATATATTTTATTGATGGAATATTTTGATTGTATAGATTTATTTTTTCAAAATTAGGCCAAATATTATCATTGAAAAGATGATTTTTTAGAATTTTATAGTTTGTTTTGATGCATAAATATTTAAAGGTGTAGTTCTTTTTTCATAAAAGTTATCTAATAAAAAAGGTAAATCGACTATGTGATCACTGTGAGCGTGGGTTAAGAAAACATGATTTATATTTAATGAATCTTTACCTAAAGAATTTATTATATTTCCAGCATCTATAAGAATGTTTTGAGATATTTGAAAGCAAGTGGTACCTCTATCTTTACATTTAGAACCACTTGCTCCTAAAACTTTTAAAAAGTTCATGGGAGTTTAGATATTAGCTGAGTTTGCTAAGTTGTTGTTTTGATCATTTATCATAAAGTCATCATATGGATCCATATGGATATTTATAATCCAGTCTCTTTTGGGATCTAAGTTCATTATTTTATCTTCAATACTATCACTTGCTCTATGGGCATCCATAAGTGTAATAATACAATCAAATACTAAGTGCACTTCAACAAATGTTTGATGTCCTGCTTCTCTTGTCTTTAATAAATGATAAGTGTTTACTCTATCATTACTTTTAATGATATTTTCAATTTTTTCAGTTATTTCTTCATCTACTGCTCTATCAAGTAAAACTAAAACACCATCGTGAATCAATTCATATGCTGAGTACATGATATATAAAGCTATACCACCACCAACAAAAACATCAATTAGTTCATATCCTGTAACACTAACTAAAACAAGTGATACTAAAACTGCTACATTACTGTAAACATCAGTTTTATAGTGTAAAGCATCAGCTTTAATTACCATTGAGTTTGTTTTTTTAGCAATTTTATTTAGAAAGATCACCAATGAAATTGTTATGATTAGAGATGCAATCATAACATAAATAGAAATATCTACATATTGTGATATCTCACCATTAATAGCTTTATCAACTGCTTGATAAAGTAAAAATAGTCCTGATATAGTAATAATAGTACCTTCAATTACAGAAGCTAAGGCTTCAATTTTACCTCTTCCATAATTAAAAGTTTTATCAGCAGGTTTTTCTGAGTTAGATATTGCAAAATAGTTAAAAATAGATACAAACATATCTAAAACAGAATCAACAGCAGAAGCTAAAACAGCCACTGAACCACTAGCAATTCCTATTACTAACTTCATTATAGTAAGAAGTGCAGCAACACTTGAAGAAATGACTGTGGCTTTTTTTTGTAAAGTCATAATTATTTGTTTTCTACAAACTCTTTAACTCTTTTAATACCTTCAATGATACTTTCAGTGTCAGTTGCAAAAGAGAATCTAACGTAACCTTCAGTTCCAAAAGCTAATCCTGGTACTAAAGCTACACCTTTTTGTTCTAATAATTCTTCACAGAATTTCACTGAGTCACTTGTAACACCTTGGATATTTACAAATAAGTAAAATGCACCATCAGGTTCAACACAAGACAATCCATCGATTGCATTGAAAGATTCTACAGCGATATTTTTTCTTTTTTCAAATTCAACTCTCATAACTTCAATTGTTTCATCAGCTTCACCCATAAGTGCAGGAATCGCAGCCCATTGAGTAACAGAGTTTACATTTGAAGTAACTTGACCTTGAAGTTTAATCATAGCTTTTACTAAATCAACATTTGGAGTTGCAACATATCCAAATCTCCATCCGGTCATAGCTACAGATTTACTTAATCCATTGATTGTTACTGTTCTTTGATACATATCTTCAGAAATTTCAGCACAAGTCGTGAATTCTTTCCCATCATACATGATTTTTTCATACATCTCATCTGCAAATAAGAAAATATCAGTTCCTTTTAAAACTTCAGCGATGGCTTCAAGTTCTTTTCTTGAGTAAACTGAACCTGTTGGGTTTGAAGGTGAGTTTAAAAGTAAAATTTTAGTTTTTGGTGTAATTGCATTTTTTAGTTGTTCAGCTGTAATTTTAAAACTTGATGTGTCGTCTGTTTCAATTATTACAGGTTTACCACCTGAAAATTTAACTTGCTCTGGATATGTTACCCAATAAGGAGCTGGAATAATAACTTCATCCCCTTCTTGAATTAATACTTGAAATAAGTTGAATAACGAATGCTTAGCACCATTACTAATAATAATATTATCCATATTGTACTGGATTCCATGATCTCTTTTAAGTTTTGTGATAATTGCTTGTTTGGTTTCAGGAATACCCTCTACGGCTGTATATTTAGTATGTCCATCAATAATAGCTTGAATAGCAGCTTGTTTAATTACTTCTGGAGTGTTAAAGTCTGGTTCACCAGCACTAAAGCTAAGAATATCTTTTCCTTGAGCTTTTAATTCTCTACCTAAGGCAGTAATTGCCATAGTTACTGAAGGAGATAAGTTCTCCATTCTTTCTGCAATTTTCATTAACTTTTTTCCTTGTCAATTAAAGTAGTTTATACTTTTGATATAATATATATTGCGGGATTATATCCAAGTAATACTTAAGGAATTGTTTATTGGAGTTTGAAACTATAGTTAAAGATTTGAAAATAAATGTTAAGTTTGAAAAGCAAAAAAGAATGAAACATTTACTCATAAGAGTGTTAGATAAAGAAAACATTCACATAAAAGCTGGACAATATTTTGATGTAATGGATGCAAAAATTTTCATAGAAAAAAAGCAAGATTGGATTTATACTAAGTTAAACGAATTAGAAAAAATAACCATTGAAGATGATGAGTTTATGTATTTTGGAAAAATAGAAAAAAAAGATATTTATAAACTACATGATGAAGATTCTGTAAATAAATTTTACAAAGTAAAAGCTGCTGAGTATATAAATTTTTTAGTGGATAAATTTTCAAAAAAGATGCAACTATACCCTACAAAAGTTAGTTTTAGAAAGAACAAAAGAACATGGGGTACTTGTAATTCTAAAAATGAGTTAAGATTTAATTTTTTACTTATGAAATATCCCTTAGAGATAACAGAGTATGTAGTGATTCATGAGTTAGCACATATAAAGCATAAAAATCACTCGAAGGATTTTTGGGGTTTAGTTGAAATTTATTGTAAAGATTATAAAAGAAGAGAAAAACTTTTTAAGACTTTTTTATAATTTTTCTTATAGCTTCTAATTTTTTACTTAAGTTTGGATTTTGGATTTTATTATCAAAAATACCGTGAGATCTTTCTTTGTATAAATCGGGTTCGTCAGTTATTTTTTCTTTTTTTTCAATGACATTTGTAACGAAGAATTTCATATCTTGAACATCAATTTGTTTATATGTTTTTAATAATGATTTTATAAGGGCTTTGTTATACTCAAACTCCATTTTATAGACGGGATGCGTAAGCACAAAAAACAGAATATTATTTCTTACATATCCAAATTTTACACCTTTACTAAGCTTAGCAGGAAGTAGTTCTATAAACTTTTTTATGGCTTGTGAAGAATTTATTTTACCAAATTGAGGATTATTTTTTAAATGTTTAATTATTTCAAGCATATTTTTCATGCGACTATTATATCACTATTTATATTATCTTTCAGTGGGTGTGGATACAAAGACGCTCCGACTTACACAGAAAAAGAAAATAAAAAATGAAAACATATGATTATGTAATCATTGGAACAGGAATTGCAGGATTAAATGCTGCAAGATTAATTCCTGAGGACAAAAAAGTTTTAATACTTTGTAAAAAAAATCCTTGGAACTGTAATACATATTGGGCCCAAGGTGGAATTGCAAAAGCAGTTGATGAAACAGATATTGAAGATCATATAGCTGATACTTTAAATGCTGGTGTTAATCAAAATGATGTTGAAGCAGTTAGATTACTAAGTGAAAAATCAATTGATGCTGTGCCAAATTTAATTCAAGCTGGTATGCAGTTTGATAAAAACAGTAAAAATGAATTAGCTTATACAAAAGAAGCAGCCCACAGCAGGAGTAGAATTTTACATGCAGATGGTGATGCAACGGGAAAAATGATACATGAGTTTTTAATGACTAAAAACAAACATGAGTTAAAAGATAATGTTGTTGTTTGTGATTTACTTATTCAAGATGATATTTGTTATGGGGTAGAGTATTTTGTTAGTGAAACTAAAACTGAAATAGCCTATGCTCATAATACAATTATAGCAAGTGGTGGAATTGGGGCACTTTACAAGTATCATACTAATTCAACTGTAATTGCAGGAGAACTACAAGGTATTATTTTAGAAAAAGGTTTACCTTTAAAAGATATGGAGATGACTCAGTTTCATCCAACTGTTGTAAGGGGTACTTCGTTTGCAAGGAAGCCTTTGATTTCCGAAGCTTTAAGAGGTGAGGGTGCTTATGTAGTTGATGATGAAAATAGAAGATTTTTGTTTGACTATCATAAAGACGGTGAATTAGCTCCAAGGGATGTTGTTAGTAGATCAATTTATGATTACAATAAAAAAACAAAAAAGCCTGTATATTTATCTTTTGAACAGTTTGAACCAGAGCATTTTAGAAAGAGATTTCCAAATATCTATTCAAACTTAAAATCTTTAGGTCATGAATTACCACAAGAAAATGTATCTATTTCTCCAGCTTTTCATTATAGTATGGGTGGAATTGAAACTACACTAGATGCAAAAGTAAAAGGAATGAAAAATCTTTATGCAATAGGTGAATGTGCATGTACAGGTGTTCATGGTGCAAATAGATTAGCTTCAAACTCACTTTTAGAAGGTTTAGTTTTCTCTCAAGTTGCTATTGATGTTTCAAATGATGAAAATCTAAAGTTAGATTTTAGTGAGTACAAAAAAGTTTCAAGACACTTTACTAGAAATGAAAAAGATGATGAAAAAATCAAAACTCATCTTAGAAAGATAATGTGGGAAAGTGCAGGAATATTAAGGGATAAAAAAAACCTAGAAAAATCCATAGCTCAATTAGATGCATATCTAAAAGAAAAAGTTGGAAGGCTTTTATATCTTAGATTATTAACTGCAAAGTCTGTATTAACATCCGCTTCAAATAGAGATGTATCTGTTGGTGCACACTTCATGATAGAAAGTTAGTTTTTAAACTCACAGCTATTAAATAGCTATCTTTAGTAAGGATAGGTAAACTTTCCTTACTAGTCTTTTCAATATAATTTAACATATCTTTAGATACAATCTTTTACTATTTTTTGTTTAAAAACAAACACAGAAGGAAATAAATACATGAAACACGTACCAATAGTTGTACTTGATTTTGGTAGTCAATATACTCAAATCATTGCTAGAAAACTTAGAGAATCTGGAGTATATTCAGAAATAGTTCCATATAGTGAAAGTATTGAAGACATTATGGCAAGAACTCCTAAAGGAATTATTCTTTCAGGTGGTCCCGCTTCAGTTTATGCTCATGATGCTTATCATCCAGATGCTACAATTTTTGATTTAGGTTTACCTATTTTAGGAATTTGTTATGGCATGCAACTTATTTCACAACATTTTGGTGGAAGTGTAATCCCTGCTGATCACCATGAATATGGTAAAGCAAAATTAAAATTTGAAACACCAAGTGATATTTTCAAAGACACAGATGATGGTCAAACAGTTTGGATGTCTCATGGTGATAAAGTTGAGAAAATACCTGATGGATTTGAAAGAATAGCTACTAGTGAAAACTCTCCATTTGCAGCAATTGCTGATTTAGAAAGATTAGTATATGCATTCCAATTTCACCCTGAAGTTTACCATTCAGAACAAGGTTCAAAACTACTTAAAAACTTTGCTAAACACATTTGTGGATGTGAGTCTACTTGGAATATGGGTTCTTTTGCTAAAGAACAAATCAAAAAGATCCAAGACCAAGTCGGAGATAAAAAAGTTTTATGTGGTGTATCGGGTGGTGTAGATTCATCTGTTGTAGCTACTCTTTTAGCAGAAGCTATTGGTGATAAATTAGTTCCTGTATTTGTTGATAATGGATTATTAAGAGCTAATGAAAGAGAACAAGTTGAAGCTATGTTCAAAGCAAGAGGCGTTGGTCTAATTACTGTTGATGCAAGTCAAGAGTTCTTAGGAAAACTTGAAGGTGTAACAGATCCAGAAACAAAAAGAAAAATCATCGGTGAAACTTTTATTGAAGTATTTGATAAAGAAGCAAAAAAACACGATGGTATTGAGTTTTTAGCTCAAGGTACTTTATATACAGATGTTATTGAGTCAGTTTCAGTTAAAGGACCATCAAAAACAATAAAATCACATCATAATGTTGGTGGTTTACCTGATTGGATGACATTTGAGTTAATCGAGCCTTTAAGAGAAATCTTTAAAGATGAGGTTAGATTATTAGGACTTGAATTAGGATTACCTAAAGATATGATTGGTAGACATCCATTCCCTGGACCAGGACTTGCTATTAGAGTTATGGGTGATGTTAATAAGCCTGACTTAGAGTTATTAAGAAAAGCTGATACTATTATGTTAGATGTATTACATGCTACAGGTTTATATGATAAAACTTGGCAAGCATTTACTGTTTTACTAAACGTTAAATCAGTTGGTGTAATGGGTGATAACAGAACTTATGATAATACTGTATGTGTTAGAATAGTTGAAGCAACAGATGGTATGACTGCAACATTTGCTTACATTCCTCATGATGTATTAGAAACAATTTCAAGAAGAATTATCAACGAAGTTGATGGAATCAATAGAGTTGTATATGATATTTCTTCTAAACCACCTGCAACTATTGAGTGGGAATAAACTCTAACTTCTTAAAGCAAAACAGCCTTAATAGCATAGATAAAGGTATTTTATTTATGCTTATTAGTGCACTAATTGGTTCACTTAATGGTGCTGTTGCTAAATACCTATCTGCTTATATGGACCCTGTTCAAATTGT
>JBDNBT010000001.1:0-2547 GCA_039767755.1 Sulfurovum sp. | reverse complement strand
TTCATCTTGTTTGTCATAACAATGTTTTATTTGGACAAGAAGCTATTTTGCAAGCAATTGAGCAAAGTACTTCAAGTACAGTTGTAAATGCTCTTGTCGGATTCTTAGGTTTAAAACCTACATTAAAAGCCATAGAATGTGGTAAAAAAATAGCACTTGCAAATAAAGAATCTTTAGTAGTTGCTGGAAAATTTATAGATCAAACAAACTTAAAGCCAATAGATAGTGAACACTTTGGTCTTTGGTATTTATTACAAGATAAAAAAATGGATTCTATGATGGTAACAGCTAGTGGAGGTTCTTTTAGAGATTATCCTTTGGATCAATTAAAAAATGTATCTATTAAAGAAGCACTTGCCCATCCAAATTGGTCAATGGGAAATAAAATCACAATAGATAGTGCAACAATGACTAATAAAATGTTTGAATTAATGGAAGCAGCTTGGCTTTTTGATATTAGAAAACTTGATGCAGTTATTGAAACAAAATCATTAATTCATGCTTTTATAAATTTTGCTGATGGTAGTACGACAGCTCATATTGCAAATGCTTCTATGCAACTTCCTATTGCTTATGCAATTTTAGGAAAAGTTGATGAAGAGATTTTAAAACCTGTTGATTTAGTAGAAGTTGCATCTTTAGAATTTAGAAAAATAGAAACATCAAGATATCCAATTTGGGAAATAAAAGATGAAATACTAAATAATCTTGATTTAGGTGTAGTATTAAATGCAGCAAATGAAATAGGTGTTGCCAAGTTCTTAAACTCTGAAATAGGGTTTTTAGATGTGGCTAAGATTTCATTAAATGCAATAAATAAGTTTAATAATGTAAAAGTTAATAGCTTAGATGAAATTTTTGAGATAGATAAAGAAGTGAGAAAATACTGTGAGTCTTGATTTATTAATTCCTTTTGGAATACTTCTTATTATGGTTATATATTTGATTTATTCAAGAAATAGTTTCGAAAAAGATATAGGTTCATTATATGAAAAAAAATTTGATGAATGGAAAAAACATAGTACAATAGAAGTAGAAAAAACTTCACACAAAGAACTAGTTGGTTTAGTTTATAAAACTGATTATAAAGTGTCTATTGAATTATTAGATGAAAATGTTCAATCCGCATTAACTAGAGGAAAGTTTGAAGTATCTAATATAAAGGATAAATAATGAAATATTTACTTTTATTAATGATTTTTTTATCATTTCTAGATGCAAGAATATATAGAGATAGCACACGAGAAGTAGTTATAGATGATAGTTCTAAACTTATGTGGCAAGATGATATTTCTGTTATAAAAACTTTAAAAGATCATGATATTGCAGAAACTTATTGTAAAAACTTACAATATAAAGGCTTTGATAATTGGCGATTACCTGAAATTGAAGAGGTTGAATTAATAGTTGATAAAAAGAATACAAAGAATTATATAAATAAAGCATTTAAATATAATGTACCAGATGGATATTGGGCTTTAAAATCTCATTGGAGAACACTTTGGTTTTATGCTGATTATATGCATTTTATAAGTGGAACTGCATATTATGATAGTCGTCATAAAACTAAATATGTTAGATGTGTAAGAAATTATTAAAAGGATAGTATATTGAGTAAAAGGGTTTTAATACTTCATGGACTTGGAGGAAGTGATTTCCCCCATTGGCAAGCACAATTAGCAAGTGATTTAATAAAAGAGAATTATATTGTTTCATTTCCTTCTTTTCCTTCAAGAGATAATCCAAAACTACAAGAGTGGAAAGAATTTTTAAAAAAAGAGTTAGCTCATTTCAAACCTGATATTGTAGTTTGTCATTCATTAGCAAATATTTTATGGTTTCATACCTGTGATGAACTAGATATAAAGCTTGATAAACTAATGTTAGTTGCTCCCGTTTCAAAAAATAGAAGTATAGAAGAAGCTAAAACATTTTATCCTTACCCACTAGCAAAAGATTTAAAAGCAACTGAAGTTATAATGGCAGCTTCAACTAATGATCCATATATGAGTATTGAAGAAGCAATAGAGCTTCAAACAAATCTAAATATTGGAATGAAAATCATGGAAAATGCAGGACATATAAATGCAGCTTCTGGATTTGGAAAACTTGATTGTGCCCTTGATTGGATAAAAAGAGAAGAAGAATGCAAAATAAATGAAGAGTTGAAATAATGAGTGATTCTTTGATTTTAAGTATTGAAAGCTCATGTGATGATAGCTCATTAGCAATAACAGATATAGAAACAAACAAACTAATTTATCACAAAAAAATATCCCAAGAACTTCAACATAGTATTTATGGAGGAGTTGTTCCAGAACTAGCAGCCAGACTTCATATAGAAGCACTTCCAAAAATTCTTGAAGAGTGTGTTGAGTATTTCCCAAAGCTAAAAGCAATTGCCGTTACAAATGCCCCAGGACTTTCTGTGACATTAACAGAAGGTGTAACAATGGCAAAGGCATTAAGTATTTCTCTAAATCTTCCTTTGATAGCTGTAAATCTCCTAAAAGGTCATATCTATTCTTTATTTATTGAAAAAGATGA